>CAUBWQ010000040.1 GCA_958439775.1 uncultured Collinsella sp.
TGGTTCACCTACCAGTCCCTGTTCAACATCTCGACGCTCTCCGACCCGGTCGTCATGGTGTTCGCCGTCGCCTCCGCGGCCGCCCTCGCCATCACCGGTGCTCTGGCCGTCACGTGCTTCGTGAAGGCCTACGGCGTCTCGTTCGCGAGCAGCCCTCGTTCCCAGGAGGCCGCGAACGCCAAGGAGTCCCCGGCTCCGATGTTGTTCTCGCAGATGCTCCTCGCGGCCATCTGCGTGGTACTGGGAATCGGCTCCCCGGTCATCGCCCCGGTTCTGGGCGACGTCGCCCAGAGCGTGCTTGCCGGCTCCGCCGTCACAGCCACCTCGGGCGTGTCTCTCGTGAACGAGATTTCCGGTGCCGCCACCTCCACCCCCGCGATCGCCATCGCGCTCGTGGTCCTCACCGGCCTCGCGTTCGCGTTGAGGTCCTGCCTCGGCGCCAAGGCCCCCGCTAAGAAGACCGACCCTTGGGCGTGCGGCTACGAGCCCAACGAGCACATGCCCGTCGTCGCCACGAGCTTCGCGTCCGACGTCGAACTCTTCATGGGCCCGCTCTACACCCTGCGCGAGGTATGCACCAAGATCTGCTGGTCCATCGCGCACGTGTTCCAGAAGCTCACCGGTGTCGCCCAGGGCGTCGAGCCCCTGCCCGACCGTTTCCTGGTCGATGCACCGAGCGAGGGTGCCGACAAGCTGGCCGGCCTCGCCTCCAAGATCGAGGGCGGCAACTACTCCGTATACATCTGCTACATCGTCGCGGCGCTCGTGGTCTTCCTCGTGCTCGCCGTGGTCATGGTCTAGAGAGGGGAGAGGATATTATGAACATCGTTCTTGCGATGGCGCAGGGCCTCGTGGTCATGCTGGTCGCGCCCTTCTTCTCCGGCCTCGCCCGTGTGATTCGCGCGAAGATGCACAATCGCCGCGGTCCGTCCATCCTTCAGGATTACCGGGACCTCGCGAAGCTCATGGCGCGTCCCGAGTCCGTGAGTTCCGACTCGAGCTTCGTGCTGCGCATCATGCCGCCGCTGTTCCTCGCGGTGTCGTTCATGCTCGCCATGGGCCTGCCCATGTTCACGCTCGAGAGCCCCATGCCCGTCTTTGGTGACGCCATCACCATCATGTACGCGCTCGCGCTGTCCCGCTTCTTCTTCGCGCTGTCCGGCGTGGATTCCTCCAACGCCTACGCGGGCTTCGGCGGTATCCGCGAGCTCCTCATGAGCGTGCTCATCGAGCCGTCCATGCTCATCGCGCTGTTTACCGTCGCCATCGTGTGCGGCTCCACGGACATTGCGACCATGGGTCAGCACATCGTTACGGGCAACGTCTCGAGCGTCGTCGCCGTCATCCTCGCCGGCGTCGCCTTCGCGGCCGCCTGCTATATGGAGCTCGGCAAGCTTCCGTTCGATCAGGCCGAAGCCGAGCAGGAGCTCCAGGAGGGCCCGCTCGCCGAGCTCTCCGGCCCGTCCCTGGCCATGATGAAGCTCGCCATGGGCATGAAGCAGGTCGTGGTCGTCGCTTGGTTCACCTCCATCTTCATCCCCTGGGGAGAGCCCGCGACCATCGGCGTCACCGCTTTCGTGGGCGCCGTCGTCTTCCTTGTCAAGTGCCTGGTCGATTTCGTTGTCTGCGGCGTGCTCGAGAACTCCGTTTCCCGTTCGCGCTTCAAGGTGCTCGGTAACCAGACCTGGGCCGTCGTCGGCATCGCGGTCCTCGCGTTCGTCTTCGTCGTCGTAGGCGTGTAGGGAGAAGGGAGAAACTATGTCAATCGAATCGAGCTTGTCCCTCTTTGCCATGGTGGCGATCGCCGTCCCCATGCTGGGCTCCCTGCTCATCGTCATGCTGCCGCGTCCCTACGCTAAATGGATCTGCGCCTTTGCCGGCGGCATCGCCACGGTCGCTTCCGTTGGCTTGGCCGCGACGTTTGCCGGAAACGGCATGAACGCGGTCGATGTAACCTGGGCGAGTATGGGCCAGACCTTGGTCATGGGCTTCATATTCGACCGGATGAGCACGCTGCTCGCACCCGCGTTCGTCGCTATCGGCCTGCTCGTCGTCATCTATTCGTTCCCGTACATGAGCGATAAGAACAAGGAGCATCCCGACGCGCCCCGTCGCCGCTTCTACGTGTACTTCTCCACGTTCATCGGCGCCATGGCCGGTCTCGCCTACAGCTCCACCATCGTCGGCCAGCTCGTTTTCTTCGAGATCACCGGCGTGTGCTCCTGGGGCCTCATCAGCTACTACATGACGCCCACGGCCAAGAAGGCCGGTATGAAGGCGCTCATCATCACCCATATCGGCGCTCTGGGACTCTACATCGGCGCGGCCTTCCTGTTCGCCGGAACCGGCACGTTCGCGCTGAGCGCGATCTCCCAGCTCGATTCCGGTATGAAGACCGTCGTGCTGCTGCTCATCCTGTTCGCCGCTTGGGCCAAGTCCGCCCAGTTCCCGCTCTACATGTGGCTGCCCTCCGCAATGGAGGCCCCCACGCCCGTTTCCGCCTACCTCCATGGCGCGTCCATGGTGAAGGTCGGCGTGTGCGTGTTCGCCCGCGCTCTTGCGAGTGCCGGCGATATCCCCGAGATCGTCGGTTGGATCGCCATCATCGACGCCGTCGTGACCATGCTCTTCGGCTTCCTCATGTACCTGCCCCAGAAGGATATGAAGCGCCTGCTCGCCTTCTCGACGATCGCGCAGCTCGCCTACGTGTTCTTCGGCCTGGGCCTCTCCGTGTTCGGAAGCCAGATGGCGTTCAACGGCGCCGTCGAGCACATCTTCAACCACGCGTTCACCAAGACCCTGTTCTTCCTCATCGCCGGCTCCCTCAGCTTCACGCTGGGAACCCGTATGTTGCCCAAGATCCAGGGCCTCATGAAGAAGTACCCGGTCACGGGCGTGGGCTTCGCGGTCGCCGCGACCGCTATCGCCGGCGTGCCCCCCATGAGCACGTTCTTCTCCAAGTTCCAGATTATTTCCGGTGGCTTCGCGGTTGGTGCTTCCAACACGGTCATCTTCGTCCTCGTGTGCGTCATGGTCGTCGAGACCGTCGCCACCTTCGCATGGTTCCTGCGTTGGATGGGTAAGGTCCTGCCCGGTGAGCCGAGCGAGACCGTGGCCGCCGGCCAGCCCCTTCCGCGCGCCATGGCGTTCGTGTTCGTCGTCCTCATGATCATGGTCGTCGTCGCCGGTCCTCTGTCCTCTAGTTGGATGGGTTAGGAGGTAGGACATGGGTTATTCGTTAGTCAATATCCTGGGCGGTCTTCTGATCGTGACCTCCACCATGGTGGTCGTCTCGAAGACCATCCCGTCCGCCATTAAGTGGTACGCGATCCAGTCGGTTGTCCTGGTGGGCGTGCTGCTCACCCTGGGCCTCACCACCGGTGCCACCGAGCTTCTCATGTGGGCCGCGTCGGCCTTCGTCACCAAGGTGATCCTCGTTCCGTTCATTCTCAACCGTGCCTACAAAAAGATGGGTTCGCCTGCCGATAGCACGCTGACCTCCTCCATCAAGCCGGCCTGGACCATCATCCTCACCGGTCTGGAGGTGGCCATCTGCTTCGCGGTGGTCACGCGCCTGAGCCTGCCCACCGCTGAGGTGGCTACTCCGGCCCTCGCCATCAGCTTCGCGCACTTCTTCGTCGGCCTCACGTGCATCATCTCCCAGCGCAACATCCTCAAGCAAATCTTCGGGTACTGCCTTATGGAGAACGGTAGCCACGTGACGCTCGCCCTGCTCGCGCCCACGGCCCCCGAGATCATCGAGATCGGCATCGCCACCGACGCCATTTTCGCCGTCATCATCATGTCCGCCGTCGTCGTGAGGATCTGGAACGACACCAAGTCGCTCGACTCCCACGACCTGACCGAATTGAAGGGGTAGGCCATGGATGTTTCAATGCTGACGGTCGCCCTGCTCGCTTGTCCCCTCGTGTTCTCCCTGATTATGGCTGCGCTCCCCAAGACGACGTCCTACAGCGTCTTTGCGGGGCTCAACACCATCTCCGTCGCGGCGACCCTCGTCCTTTCGGTCGTCACCGCGGGAACCATGCTCTCGAGCGGGCAGAATATCGACGCTTTGGGCCTGTGGCTCCATCTCGATTCGCTCTCGTCGATCTTCGTCCTTCTGGTAGGCATCATCGGGTTCATCACCGGCGTGTACTCCATCTCCTATATCAAGATCGATATCGAGGAGAAGACCATGCCGGCCGAGCGCACCAAGCAGTACTACGCGCTGTTTAGCCTGTTCGTTTTCACGATGCTGCTCGCCTGCCTGTCCAACAACATCATCCTCACCTGGGCGGCGGTCGAGGCCACCACGTTGTCGACCGTGTTCCTCGTGGGCATCTACAAGAACAAGCAGGCGCTCGCGGCGTCTTGGAAGTACGCGATGGTCTGCACCGCCGGCGTGGCCTTCGGCCTGTTCGGCACGCTGCTCATCTACGCGAACGCCGCCGATATCATGCCCAACGCGCATGAGGCAGCCTTCCTCACCTCCATCATGCCCTACGCCGACCAGTTCGACCCGATGCTCGTGCGCCTCGCGTTCGCGTTCATCGTCATCGGCTTCGGCACCAAGGCGGGCCTGTTCCCCATGCACACTTGGCTGCCCGACGCGCACTCCCAGGCTCCGAGCCCGGTCTCCGCGCTGCTCTCGGGCGTGCTGCTCAAGTGCGCCATGCTGGTGATCATCCGCTTCTACTCCCTGTCCATCATCACGGTGGGCGACACCTATCCGCGTACGCTCCTGCTCATCCTGGGCACGCTGTCCATCCTGGTGGCCGCCCTGTGCATCTTTAAGCAGGACGATATCAAGCGCCGCTTCGCGTACTCCTCCGTCGACAACGTCGGCGTGGTCGCGCTGTGCCTGGGTATCGGTGGTCCGCTCGGTATCGCCGCCTGCCTGCTGCACTGCATCTTCCACGGTTTCACGAAGGCGCTCGCCTTCTGCATGGCCGGTAACATCCAGCACATCTACCACACCCGCGACCTGAACAAGATCAAGGGCGTCGTCGAGATCGCTCCCGTCACGGCAGCGCTCACCATCATCGCCCTGCTCGCGCTCGCCGCCTTCCCGCCGTTCGCCCTGTTCATCTCCGAGTTCCTCACCTTCGTGGCCGGCGTCCAGTCCGGTCCCATCTGGGTGGTCGTGCTCGTGGCCATTGGCCTCACCGGCGTGTACTTTGCCCTTACCGGCATCGCGCTCAAGTCCATCTTCGGCAAGGCGCCCGAGGGCATGAAGCGCCACGAGGTGCCCGCCCTCATGATCATCCCCGAGATCGCCCTCGCGATCGTGGTCATGTGGTTCGGTATCGCCACCCCGGTCGCCATCACGAGCGGCGTCGAGGATGCAACGTCCGTCGTTTTGAACCAGAGCGTCGAAGAGCTCCACGAGGCTCCTCTCTACCGCATGGTGTTCAGTTCCCAGACCAAGACAAGCGAGGTGAATTAGCACCATGGCAGAACCTGAAAAGAAGGACTACGCTCGTCGTTGCGAAAGCCACGTCGAGGCCCTGCGCGCCGCAGTGCCGGGCGCTATCGAGAAGGTTGAGTGGCAGTGCGAGGACCAGCTGACGATCACCGTCAAGCTGGACCGTCTGCCCGAGGCCGTCCACTACCTGTACTACGAGCGCTACGGCTGGATTCCCGTGATTGTCGGCAACGACGAGCGCTCCCTGTGCGGCCGTTACGCCGTGTACTACGTCATCTCCATGGAGGGGGAGGACCCCGGCTGGGTTACCGTGCGTGCCGAGGTCGACCCCGCCAAGATGACGTTCCCGTCCGTGACGCCGTTCGTCCCCGCCTGCGTGTGGGGCGAGCGCGAGCTGCGCGATATGTTCGGCCTGATTCCCGAGGGTCTGCCCGACCGCCGTCGCCTGGTGCTTCCCGACGATTGGCCCAGCGGGCTGTACCCGTTGCGCAAGGATTCGATGGATTACCGTTTCCGCCCCGCCCCCGCGAGCGACATGGAAAACTACGAATTCTTGGCCGACACCAAGGGCAAGGAGACCACGCTCGTCCCCATGGGACCGTTGCACATCACCTCCGACGAGCCCGGCCACTTCCGCCTGTTCGTTGAGGGCGAGACGATCGTCGATGCCGACTACCGTCTGTTCTACGTGCACCGCGGCATGGAGAAGGTCACCGAGACGCGCCTGAACTATGACGCCGTGACGTTCCTCGCCGACCGCATCTGCGGCATCTGCGGCTGCGCCCACTCGGTGGCCTATGCCGAGGCCGTCGAGCGCGCCCAGGGCATTCATGTCCCGCCGCGCGCCCAGTACATCCGCGCCATCATGCTCGAGGTCGAGCGTCTGCACTCACACCTGCTCAATATTGGCCTCGCATCGCACTACACCGGCTTCGACTCCGGCTTCCAGCAGTTCTTCCGCGTCCGCGAGAAGTCCATGGACCTGGCCGAGAAGCTCTCCGGTCACCGCAAGACCTACGGCCTCAACGTGATCGGCGGCGTGCGTCGCGACATTTTGGCCGAGCAGAAGCTCTCCACGCTCACGACCATCTACCAGCTGCGCTCCGAGGTTCAGGAGCTCGTCGACGTCTTGCTCTCCACGCCCAACTTTATTGAGCGTACGAGTGGCATCGGCATCTTGGACCGCAAGATCGCACGCGACTTCTCGCCGGTCGGCCCGCTCATGCGTGGCTCGGGCTATGCCCGCGACGTGCGCTTTGACCATCCCTTCGACGGCTACGCCGATCCGGACGTTCAAAAGATGCACGCCGCCACGGCCGACAGCTGCGATGCCTTTGGCCGTACCGCCGTTCGCATCCAGGAGGTCTACGATTCGATCGACATGATCGAGACCATGCTCGAGAACTGCCCGTCGGGCCCCATCCTTACCACGGATTGGGAGTACACCCCGCACAAGTACGCCATCGGCGCCACCGAGGCGCCGCGCGGCGAGGACGTGCACTGGGCCATGCTCGGCAACAACCAGAAGTGCTACCGCTGGCGCGCCAAGGCAGCTACGTACAGCAACTGGCCGGTCCTGCGCTACATGTTCCGCGGCAACACCGTGGGCGACGCGGCGCTGATCGTCGGCTCGCTCGACCCGTGCTACTCCTGCACCGACCGCGTGACGGTGACCGATGTCGCCGCCAAGCGCGACCACGTGCTCGACAAGGAGCAGTTCGAGAACGTCTGGCGCGACAAGTCGCCGCTTGCGGGCGAGGGCACCATGGCCGCTCCGCTTGATGAGGAGGCGCTCTAATATGCTGAAGCTTTGGAAGGTTAACGCCAAGGCCGGC
>CAUBWQ010000041.1 GCA_958439775.1 uncultured Collinsella sp.
ACCAGGTTCATGATGCGGCGATCGCCCTTGAGCAGCTGCTGTTCGCCCTCGACCGTCACAACCGAAAGCCTACCGGCGCCGACGGATTCAAGATTGATAAAGAATACGCCGCGGAGCTTATCGCGATGCGAAGCCAAGAAGGCCTTCATGCCAGCGCCATCACAATCCGAGGCGCCCGTTGCCACAAACCAGATATCGTGACCGAGCAGCTCATCATCGCCCATAGAGGCGACAGCCGAGAGCATATCTTCGGAAGAAGCGCCATCGGAAGACGTAGCGCCACCCTTCCAGCCATCGTTATCGTCCTCGAAGTTATCCCACGAACCGATACCGCGACCGGACTTCTTGGCATCGTAATCGTCTTCGACGCCCAGCCAGTCACTCATGCTGTCCTGCTCGTTTTTCTTTTTACGGCCGAACAGGCCACCCAGGCCGCGCTTACGAGACTTGGGTGCCGCCGGGGCGGGAGCCGAAATGGTCTCGATCGGCTGTGCGCCCGACGCAACGGGCATAGGAGGCGCAACGGGTGCCGATGTGGGTTCGGGGCCCTGGGCAGTAGCAAAGGGATCGTTGACCTGTGCGGAGGGGTCGGGAAGGTCGAACAGCGACGTGCGAGACGCAACGTTTGCCTGCTTCATAGACGGCAGCGACGGATCGGGGACCGAAGCCAGCGGAGACGAGGAAGGTGCAGGCGACGGTGCCGACGCCGGATCGGGAACATTCATCTGCGGGCGCGGCGATGCCTGGGAGGAAATCTGGGCCATAAGGGAATCGACCGTTTCGTCCTGGGTGGGAGCGACATTGGCAACCGTGGCACCGGAACCACTCGGGGTCGGCATGGTGAAAATCTGCGTGGAATAAGGCCTCGACTCATCCGTCTCGGGAGTCTCGGAAACCGCAGGCACTTCCTCCTGCTCGACCTCGGTCGAATCATCTTGCTCGGCTGCCGCGTATTGCTCTTCGTCAGAGTTGGCCTCGACGGGCTCGTCCTCGGCGGCATCTTGGATTTCGGCAGCATCAACAGGCTCGTCATCGTCTGCCGCGTCGCCCTGCTCATCGGAAACAGGAAGGGGCTCGGCAATCGCGGTGCCCTGTTTTTCAAACGTTATCGTGGAATCGAACTGCGCGGCATCAAACGACATGGTGCTATCGACGTGCTGCTGAGCCTCGAAAGACGTCGTCGCTTCAACAACATCCGCGGACGCCGGTTGCTGGGACTCAAAGGACGTTGTAGCTTCGGCGGCTTCGACGGGCGCGGGCTGCATAGCCTCGTTCTGCTCGAACTCTTGCGCCGCGAGCTCACGTGCCGCCTCGGCTGCCTGCTGCTGAGCGATAGCCTCCTGCTCGGCAGCCTCGCGTGCGGCAGCGCGCTTCTCCTCGAAATCGTCGACAAATTTCTTGCCCTTTGCAAACGCACCCTTAAAGAAGTTGGAAGCGCTGGCGCCAATCGACGAGAACGCGGATGCAATGTCGGCATGCGGCGTTGCCGCGGGAATCTCGGCCGAGAAATCAGTATCGCTCTCGTAAGACACGCGCCTCGGTTGTTCAACGTAATCGTCGTCAGACTCGTCCGCAACGTCTTGCGCCGGTGCGGCGGGAGCCAAAATGTCCAGTCCTGCCGCGGGATCGAACGCGGACACCGCCTCGGGATCGGCAACGGCAGCGGTAACCGCGGCAGACTCATCATCCGCAGCGACAACGGGCGCAGGCGCAGCCACGACGGGGGCAGGCTCGGGCTCAAACGTTGGCTCCTCGCCCTCCTCGTAATCGAGCGTGCAGGACTCGGGAAGCATTCCGAGCGCACGGATGGCATCCGAACCAAAGCGGATGTTGCCGGCGGCGTTGCGATAGAGCTTGGGCTCGGGCTCGGCAGACTCCTCCGCCGGCTCGGCAGCGGGAACCTCGTCATTGAACTCTTCGGCTTGGGCAGCCTGATTCCGATCCTCAGGCACGATAGCGCCGATCAGCGTCTCGTCGGCAGACGCACCCTCAAAGCCCTCGATTTGCTCGTCGAAAGCCTCACCCTGTTCGGGCTCGGCCTGAGCGTCGGGAGCAATCGGCTGACCGAATTCGTCCTCGGCGTAGGTAGGCTCTTCATACTCGATGGTGTTGCCGTAGTCGTTTTGCTGCTGGGCCGCGGCATATTCCGCCGCTGCGCGCGCCATTTCCTCGGCACGACGCTTCTGCTCCCCAAAATAGGTATCGAACGGAACATCGTCGGGAAACTCGTTTTCGCCCTGGAAGGGAGCAACGTTGTCCATAACGCCGAGCATAGCGGCGACAGAAGACTTGTTGCACACCGCGCCAGACGTATAGGGAAGAATGTGGCGGTTAGAGATGATGTTTACCGCGTTGGCGAGTGCAACGAGGGAAGCGAGGATCGCGACAATCCACAGCAGAACCTTGAGCGCGCCGGGGAGCGGCAGAATACGCAGGATGGCAACGGCAGCGGGGGCAACCGTGGCAACGGGCAACAGCTTGGCGATGAGCGCACGATACGAAGCATAAGGCTCGCGGGCGAGCAGCTCAGCACGGGGAGAGTCGTAGTGTGCGACAACGACCACCGGGCGGTTACGCGGGGACGCGAGCGGGCCCGAGGCCTTGTGGTAGGCGATGACATTTTGGCTCACGCCCGTCTTGCCCAGGCGCGAAACCACGGGGTGGCCCGTGCGCTCGAGCACGTAAAGAACGGCGCCGACAATGGCCAGCAAGGTGCCGACCAAGCCGATACCGCCGCCGATGCCCATCAGCAGGGCGCCGGCAAACGCAAGAATACCGGTAACGGCAAATGCCAACCTACTGGGCGCCGGGGCATTGAACTCCTGAACCTCGGGGTCAAAGCCGTGGTTGCGGAAGATCTGAGCGATATCTTCGGCAGCCAAGCGCTCTTCTTCGCTGCATGCCGGCGTAATGCCGGTGTTCTGCATCAGGTGGTTAATATAGTTCTGGGTGTTCGCCATGTGCGCTCCACATCCATAATCCGACAAATAGGCCCAATGCATGCACATTAGAACCGTATATAGTCGAAAGTATACCCCGAGCGAGCGCAAACGACCGAATTCGGGCCATCTTAACGCCCCGAGCGGACAAGGATATAGCCTAATCTCCATATCGGACTAAAATCATGGCAGCAAACCACCTTCTCATGCGAGGACTCTATGACGGCAAGCGACACGACCGCGACAATTAAAAAGGGGAATTCGGAGCCCAGTTTCGATAAAACGGCTCAGCGCATCCTCAATCTTTTCTTTGTGCTCAACAGCTCCCCCGAACCGCTGACGACCGAGCAGATCGTCTTGGATTCCGACCTGGGATATGGCTCCGGCAACATCGACTCGGATAAGCGCAAGTTTCGGCGCGATCGTGACAAACTGCTCGAGCGTGGCATCTTAATCAAGGAGGTTCGCCCCGCCGGTGCGCAGGAGACCGAGGAAAGCTCGTGGACAATCGACCGCGAGCACACCTTTGCAGCAGGCGGCCTCATCACCGCAGACGACGCCGATATCCTGCTCAACGCCATCGACCAGACACTAGCGGCCGGCTCATCCACTTTTGCCGCACCGCTTGCCGATATTCGCTCCAAGATTGCCTATCTCACCGGTAGGACGACGGTGGACGAAGCACCAATCCGCCGCTCTCCCACCGTCGATGCGGTATGGAGCGCCTTTGCCGAGCGATGCGCGCTGCGATTTTTATATCAGAACGGACGCGGCGAGCAGAAAGAACGTACCGTCTGCGTCTACGGCATGTTCGAACGCGAGGGCGTGGCGTACTTCTGCGGCCTCGACAATGTCACCGACGACATCAGGACATTCCGCTGCGACCGTATCGTTCGCGCTTGGCGTCCTTCGAAGGCCTACGCCATCCCTGCGGACTTCAATCTCAACGACTATCTGTTCTTTGAATTCGATTTTGCCGACCGACCGCCCGTTGCAGCCACGTTCTCGTTCGCCCCTCAGACGCAGATCGATATGATCAACGGCCTCACGCGCGGGCGAGGTGAGCTCGCACACACCGATGCGGGATGGACCTGGACCGTTGACGTGCGTGACCTTGAAGCCGCCGCCTCATTTTGCATGGCCCACGCCGTGGACGGCATGAGGCCCGTGGCCCCCAAATCGCTCAAGCAGGCGTGGAACCGCCTCATTGAAAGGACGGTGCACGAGCATGCCCGTGCGTAAACTCACCAGCGAGCAGAGACTCTCGCGCGCCATCGACATTATGGAGGCCCTCTACGCCGCCGGCGAGAGCGGCATGACACGAGCCGAGATTTGCAGCCGCTTTGACATCACAGGGGTGTCGCTCGACGAGATTCTCGAGATCGTCTCGACGCTCGCGGACCGAGAATCGGGCGCGCGCATCATCTGCGAATGCCGCGGCGAGCGTGTGGCCCTCACCGGCGACGCCGGGCGTGTTCTACCGTTGCGCCTGAGTGCCGCCGAGGGCGCTGTGCTCAACCATGAACTTGAATCGTTGGGGATCGAGCCGCAGACGGCAGCCCGGATTCGGCATGCTCTTCTACCCGAAGAGCTCGGCTATAACCAGCGCGTCTTTGACACCGTCAACCACGGGTCGCACTGGCAGCAGCTGAGCTGCGCCATTCAGGACGGCGTTCGCTGCCGCATCTCGTATCGCTCGATGGACGATGCACGGCCACGCGAGCGTCTGGTCGACCCCTTGCGCATTACGGCAAACGGCGACCAAACATACTTGATTGCCTGGGACATCGCAGTCGATGAGCAGCGCACCTATCGCATGGATAAAATCGAGGGACTCACCTTGACGGAAGACTCCGTCGTGTCTCACGCACCGGACGTCGCATCCCTCCACGATTCCCTTGCCCGGACGCAGCATAGCGCAAAGCTCCTGATGCCATTCGATATGGCGGAGCATCTGGACTGGGCCGGCATCACCCTAATCGAGCGCAGCGGGACAGACACGGCAACGGTAACCGTGCATTACGGCTCCGAGCGTTGGCTACTGAGCCAGATAATCGCAGCGGGCGGAGCCATCCGCATCTTGGATGACCCCGCCCTGTCAAAGCGTCTGTGCGATATGGCAAAAACCCTCGTCTGTCCGCTTTAGCGCCGCCGCTCGTGGCGTGCGCGCCACAGTTGCAGATAGTGCCCGATCTGCGCCGATTCGATGCGCTGGTAGGAGCTCGTGGGCAGCGACGTTAAGAACTTCTTTCCGTAGCCCTTCGTCACCAGGCGCGGGTCGGCCAGAATCAGCACGCCGTAATCGGTCGACGAGCGGATAAGGCGGCCGGCCGCCTGCTTGACCTCGAGCACCGCCTCGGGCAGCGAATAGCGCGCCCAAGCGCGGTCTTCGCGCAAGTTGCGCTCGCACGAGAGCGGGTCCGTGGGGCTCGAGAACGGCAGCTTGGGAATGATGACGCAGCGCAGCGTCTCGCCGCTGGCGTCGAATCCCTCCCAGAAGGCCTTAAGCGCAAAAAGCGACGAGGTCGGCTCGTTGATAAACCGGTCGCGCAGGCGACGAGGAGATGAGTTGCGCTGCTGGCAGTTGAGTGCCAGACCCGCACGGGCCATCTTGGGCTCAACGCGGGTGTACAGGTCTTCCATGTCGCGCCGATTGGTGAACAGCGTGAGCACCGATCCGCCCATGGCAAGATGGGCGTCGACCAGCACGCGCTCGAGCGCCGTAAGATAGCTCTCACGATCGCGCGGATCGGGTATATCGCCCGCAACGACTACAGCCATGTTCGAATCGAAGTCGTAGCTCGAGTCCAAGTGCAGCGATGAGGATGTTGAAGCACCGATGCGATCGAGGCCGACCGCGTGGTTAAAGTGTTCAAAGCTTTTGGACACCGTCATGGTCGCCGAGGCAAAGATAGCCGTGTGAACCTCAGGCAGCCACTCGGTTGCCAAGGCCTCGCCAATGTCGATGCGCTCTGCGGTCATTGACTCTCCGCCGGCACGCAACCTGCGATTGACCTGCAGCGAATACACGTAGTGTTCATCGGTGCCGTCGATGATGAGTTTGAGGTTCTCGACCAGCTCGTGCAGGCGGCGCGAGGTATCGCCCAGGTCGACAACAACCTCGGGCTTGCCGGCGGCGACGGCCTGCACCAGCGCGTCAACGCTCTTGTCAGCTTGTTCCAATGCATCGATGGCAGCGTAGGCCGACTGTAAGAAATCATGCCAGTCGTCAGATTCGCGCAGCTCGGGGCCAATCCATAGATTGGCATTGTCATAACCCCCACGGGCACGGCGGCCGAGCTCGCGAACGCCATCGAACACGTCGGCGATTGCCATGCTCGCGCGCGCAACCGTCGACGTCGCCTTGGCAGTAAGGCCCAGATAGAGCGTAGAGCCCTCGGAGGTTGCCAAATCACGGGAAACCTGGCTTAGCGCACCGGTGCTCGAGCCACCCAGGCGCTCAAACAGAACGCGTGATTCGTCCGCCGACACCACGCGCGCCCACTGACGGCGCGCCTCGCGCTCGATAGAATGGGCCTCGTCGATTACCCAATGGCGAATCGGAGGCAAAATCCTGCCCTCGGCCGCAACATTGCGGAACAGCAGGGAATGGTTGGTGACCACCACATCGGCATGCGCCGCGCGACGGCGGGCGCCGTGGACCAGGCATTTATCGGGGAAAAACGGGCATAGACGACGGGCGCACTCGCGCGACGCCGTCGTAAAGTCGGGACGGTTGACGCTGCGCCAGCGAATGCCGAGCGAGTCGAGGTCGCCATCGGCTGATTGGCAGACGTACGCCATAATGACCGCGACCGCCGTGAGCGTGTCCGCCGGATCGCGCTTGGTGGTAATCTCGACCTGGCCTCGGCTCATGCGCTCAAGCTTGCGCAGGCACGGATAGTGGTCATAGCCCTTGAGAGCGCAAAATGACAGACCACCGTCCAGTTGCTCGGCAAGTTTTGGCAGCTCATGGTACATGAGCTGGTCTGCAAGATTGTTCGATTTGGTCGCAATACCAACCGTGATGTTGTTACGGCGTGCCGCCTCGGCAAAAGGCACCAGATAGGCCATCGATTTGCCGACGCCTGTGCCCGCCTCAATTACACGATGAGTGCCCGTGACCAGCGCATCGCGGACCTCGAGCGCCATCGCGATCTGCTCATCACGCGGCTCGTAAGTGGGATACATGCGATTGACCAGGCCACCTGGCGCATAGTCTGCCTCAATCTCCTCACGACTCGGCATCTTGAGGACCGGCAGTTCGTCGGCGTCCACCC
>CAUBWQ010000042.1 GCA_958439775.1 uncultured Collinsella sp.
ATTGACCTTCTGGTCATGCCGCCGAAGTTGAAAGGCAGATTGCCGCTCTGGCGGGTTTGCAGCGTCGAGTCGTTACGCGGTTTGGTAAAACCGCGTAACTAAATCAACTTAAAGCCCTTGCGCTTGCCCACGGAGAGGGTGTCGCCCAGCTTGAGGGCGCTGGGATCGATGTTGTAGCTCTTGGGAGCCACGGCCTTGCCGTTGATCTTGACGCCGCCGCCGTCGATATCGCGACGAGCCTGGCCGGCGCTCGCCGAAAGATCCAGGTCCTTGAGCAGGCCAGCGAGGTAGATCTGGCCCTCGTCGTTGACGGTCAGCTCAACGTGCTTCTCGGGGAAGTCGGCGAGCTGGCCCTCCTTGAACACGCGGTCGAACTCGGCCTGAGCCTCGTCTCCGGCGCCGGCGCCGTGGTAGGTGTCGCACAGGTCGCGGCCCAGAGCGCGCTTGAGCTCGTAGGGGTCGGCAGAACCATCGGCCAGGGCGGCGTCGATCTTGTCGACCTCGGCCGGGGTGAGCGAGCTGGCCAGACGATAGTACTTGCCGATCATCTCGTCGGGGATGGACATGGTCTTGCCGAACATATCCTTGGGAGCGTCGGTCAGGCCGATGTAGTTGCCATAGGACTTGGACATCTTGCGCACGCCATCGGTGCCCTCGAGCAGCGGCATGGTGAGCGCGATCTGCGGCTCCATGCCCATCTTCTCCATGAGCTCACGGCCAGCGAGCAGGTTGAAGAGCTGATCGGTGCCGCCCATCTCGACGTCGGCCTTGATCTGCACGGAGTCGAAAGCCTGCATCACGGGATACAGGAACTCATGCAGGGCGATCGGCGTCTGAGACTGGTAGCGCTTGGTAAAGTCGTCGCGCTCGAGGATGCGGGCGACGGTGAACTTGGAGCACACCTGCAGCAGACCGGCCAGATCCATCGAAAGGATCCAGTCACCGTTGTGCACGATGGTGGTCTTCTCGGGATCCAGGATCTTCATGGCCTGGCTCACGTAGGTCTCGGCATTGGCCTCGATCTGCTCCTGCGAAAGCTGCGGACGCGTGGAGTTCTTGCCCGAGGGGTCGCCGATCAGCGCGGTACCGTTGCCGATGATGAGGGTGACGTTGTGGCCCAGGTCCTGGAACTGACGCATCTTGCGCAGCGGCACGGCGTGGCCCAGGTGCAGGTCGGGGCTGGTGGGGTCGACGCCGAGCTTGATGTTGAGGGGCTCGCCCTTCTCAAGCTTCTTGCGAAGGTCGGCCTCGGGAACGATCTGCGCGGCGCCCGAGGTGATGATACGCATTTGCTCGTCAACAGACAGCATTGGGTATCCTCCTTTTGCTATAGCACCCTCGCCGAAAACGGCGGTGCTGGAAGTCCATAAACTCTCTTATGATAACAAACTGACGCGACGCGGCACCTACGACAGGAAAATCCTCGTCCTGCCGCATGCGTCAATGGCAACTGGCAGACGTGTACCGTCACGCTCGACCAGATAGCGTGCCTGCCGACGACGCAAGCAGTCGCGGCAACGGACCTGTCCCGTCGCATCGGTGGCGCAGACGCCCTCGGCGGTCAGCAGGCAGTGCTCGCACACCATAAGCTCGGGACGGTCGGCGTCGACCGGACCCAAGACGCCGGGTTCAGCGGCCAGTTCGGCAATACGCCCCCTATCATTGCCGAGCAACTCGGCCGGCAAGTACACCCGCCCCGCACCGAGTCCGCGCAGCCAGGTAAGCGTGGCCCGATTCGCGCAGAACACCGGCGCCGCCACGTCAAACGTCACGCCCAGCTCGCGAGCGATCACCACCTGTCCCAGGTTGCGGCAGACGACGCGCCCGGCACGCTGCATCAGTGAGCGGGTCCAGTCAGCGTCACTCGCGCGGCACACCTCGTCAAGCACCACAACGGCGTCGGACAAATCGAGTTCCCCGCGCGGGTCGGCATCCATCAGCTGCCAAGCAAAAACCATGCGAGTGGGAACCGCGCACTCCACCAACTCCGTCGACGCACCGCCATCCACCGCAACGTCCTCAAAGGGCAGCACCTCAACGGCACGAGCAACGGGCGCAATCGCATCCGCCTCGGCCCGCATGCACTCCAACACCGCCGCCGTCTGATCCAACACGCCGGCGCTGCGAATCAGGTATACCTCGCAGCCCGTGCCCACCTTACGCTTGCAATGCACGACGACGCGCTACCCCGCGGCCAGCGCTTGGGCACATCGGGACGCGCGTCGACACCCGGATAAAACCGGATCTCGAGCGTGTCACCCGCCGCCACGGCGGCGTCGAGCTCAACGGTCACCTCTTCGTGGCCCACAGCGACCAAACGCCCCACGCGCACGCCCTGGTTAATTGCGCGCTCAAAGCTCATCAGCTCGGCACCCGAACGCCCTCGCAGGTACGCATCGGTAAACCCACGGTTAAACGACCTCCCCAGCTCGCGTTCAAGCTCTTCCACGGCATCGGGGTCCCACGCGCCGTCGCGCAGCATATCGAGTGCCCGGCGCCACGCCCGCACCACGTTGAATACGTAATCGGGGTTCTTCATGCGCCCCTCGATCTTGAGCGACGCCACGCCGGCATCTACAAGCTCGGGCAGATGCGCAATACCCAGATAGTCACGCGGGCACAGCAGGCGATCTCCCTCGACGGCGACAACGCTCTGCCCCGCCTCGTCCACCAGGTCGTACGCCAGACGGCACGGCTGCGTGCAGTCGCCGCGCATCGCCGAGCGCCCACGCCGCAGGGCAGAGAACTCGCACGCCCCCGAATAGCCGATGCAAATCGCACCGTGGCAGAATACCTCGATGGGCACACCCGTGGCACATAGCGCCGCAATCTCGTCGACCGTCAGCTCGCGTGCCGTCGTCACGCGCTCGACCCCCAGCTCATTGGCGGCAAGCCGCACGGCGCCTTCGCTATGAACGCCCGCCTGCGTAGACAGGTGAATCTCGACCCCGGGAATCGCCGCGCGCAGCGCGCAGGCCAACCCGGCATCGGCGACAATCAGAGCATCGGCGCCCAGCTCCAGTGCATGAGCTCCCAACACCACCGCGTCGGACAACTCATCGTCAAACACGAACACGTTGAGCGTCACGTACACGCGCACGCCATGGGCATGCGCCACGGCGCAGCCGCGCGCAAACTCGTCATCCGTAAAACCATGCGCGCTCACGCGGGCGTTAAAGCCGCCCAACCCCGCATAGATGGCATCGGCGCCCGCGGCGATGGCCGCAAGCATCTGGTCGAGCCCGCCCGCCGGCGCCAGCAGCTCGGGCAGCGCCGCACCGGCAGCATCCAATCCAGTCTCGTATTGTCCGCTCGGCCCCATCGCCCGAATCGCCATCGGCAAACTCCTTACCAAGGTATGCATTCACTCTGAAAAATGCCGTCTTCCAGCATACACGAGGCATCGCGCGCCCCGTTTGGTTTATCGTGTAATCACTTATGTCCATCCTGCCTCGACGGCACATCCGCCGCCCGGCACGACATACCTGGAGGTCAATATATGGGTCCTCGCCAACGACAGGGACGCAGCCGTTCAAAGACGCATGCTCTGCCCATAATCCTGCTCTCGTTTTTGGGCTTTCTGCTGATTGCGGGCGTCGCGTTTGGCATCGGCATGGTCGGCAACGTCAACCGCTGGCTGTCCGATCTGCCCGACTACACCGACGCCAACGCGTATCTGGTGAGCGAGCCCACCGAGATCGTCGACTGCAACGGCAACAAGATCGCAAGCTTCTACACGCAAAACCGCAAGTCCATCACCAAGGACGAGGTCTCCCCCTACGTGCTGCAGGGCACCGTTGACGTCGAGGACGAGCGCTTCTACGAGCACGGCGGTATCGACCTGTGGGGTATCGCGCGTGCTGCGGTGGCAACCCTCGGCGGCGGGCACGAAGGCGCCTCGACTATCACCCAGCAGCTGGTGCGCAACACCATCCTGCAGGAGGAGCAGTTCGACTCGACCATCGAGCGTAAGGTGCGCGAGGCCTACATCGCCGTCAAGATGGAGGACATGTACTCCAAAGACGAGATCCTCATGATGTACCTCAACACCATCTATTACGGCCACGGCGCCTACGGCATCGAGGCCGCAGCCGAGACCTATCTGTCCAAGAGCGCCGCCGACCTCACCCTGAGCGAGGCCGCGCTGCTCATCGGCCTTCCCAACTCGCCCTCGCAGTACGACCCCACGGTCAACCCCGACCTGGCGCTGTCCCGTCGCAACAAGGTCCTCGACAACATGTTGCGTCTGGGCCACATTACGCAGGAGGAGCACGATGCCGCACAGGCCGAGCCCATCACCCTCAACGTGACCGAGATTTCGGGCAGCGGCGTCGACGTATACTCGCAGCCCTACTTTGTCGCCTATGTTAAGCAGCTGCTAGAGCAGGAGTTCTCGACCGACGTGCTCTTTAAGGGCGGTCTGACCGTCAAGACCACCATCGACCCCACGATGCAGCAGGTGGCAGAGAATGCCGTCCGCCAGCAGCTCGACACGCTCTCACTCGACGGCCTGGATATGGGCATGGTCGTCGTCGACCCCAAGACCGGCTACATCAAGTGCATGGTGGGCGGCTACGACTACAACGCCGACGAGAACCATGTGAACCACGCTACGGCGAAGCGCCCCGTGGGCTCCACGTTTAAGGCCTTTACGCTGGCAACTGCCATCCAAAACGGCATGAACCCCAACGTCACCCTCAACTGCAACTCGCCGCTCAAGGCCAAGGGCACCACGACCGAGGTCCAAAACTACGCCAACCATAGCTATGGCAACATCACGCTTAAGCAGGCGACGGCATACTCCTCCAATACCGGTTACATCCAGGTGGCGGAAGCCGTCGGCAACAGCAAGATCATCTCGCTCGTCAAAAAGCTCGGCATCGATCCCGCCAAGGACAACATCGAGGACGTTCCCGTCATGACGCTCGGCACCGGCTCGATCTCGCCGCTCGAGATGGCCGCCGCCTACGCGACGTTTGCCAACGGCGGCTACTATCGCCAGCCGATCGCCATCACCGAGATTGACTCTCGTACCGGTTCGGTGCTGTACCAGCACACGGACAATCCCTCACAGGTGCTTACCGAGGGCGAGGCCGCCGCGGTCACCGATGTTCTGTCCGGCGTCATGCAGGGCGGCGGTACGGGTGCTGCCGGTGCCCTGAGCGTCAACCAGCCCTATGCCGGCAAGACGGGCACCACCGACAACACCACCAACCTGTGGTTCTGCGGCTATACCCCGCAGCTGGCGTGCGCCCTGTGGACCGGCTATTCCGCGGGCGAGATCCCCATCCAAAAATACGGCACAGACCTGCTGGGCGACAGCACCAACCTGCCTGTCTTTAAGCGGTTTATGAACACCGTTCGGACCGGTACCGAGCGCGCGGAGACTGCGACCGGCACGGCGCCCACCTACAACAACCACAGCGTCTGGAAGTTCTACGGCACCAACAACTCCAAGAAGACGGAGAACGACGACAAGGACGAGAACGAGGACGAAGAGGAAACCACCACAACGACTACCACGACGACCACGACCACCGAGACCACGGGCGGCGACACCACCGGCGGCACCGGTACGACCGGTGGCTCGACGGGCGGCTCCACTGGTGGTTCGACCGGCGGCGATGGCGGCACGCCCACGCCCACGCCTACGCCCACTCCCGACCCCACGCCCACGCCTACGCCCACTCCCGACCCCTCGCCCACGCCTGACGATACTGTTGGCTAGAAATTCATCCGGCCATTAGCAACAAGGCCCCCGAGCAGCTTATTAAAGTGCTCGGGGGCCTTTTAGTTTAAAGCGACCTGGTGGACGGTCTTTATACCGGCAAACAATATAGGGGGTACCGACCAACGTCGATACCCCCTTACAAGCCACCATGTCACGCACACAGTGCCGAGCGCACGACCCGCACGCCTACTTGCGAGAATTGCTCAGCTTATTGATCAGCGCCTCCAGACGCTCGCCGTCCTCGGCCGTCTGGGCAATGACCAAAATCGTATCGTTGCCGGCAAGCGAGCCAAGCACATCGGGCAACCCTGCCGCATCAACGGCGGCGGCGATGCCGGAAGCCGTGCCAGGCTGAGCCTTGATCATAACCAGATTATCGGTACGCAGAACGCCCGTAACGAGCTCGGAAACCATACGCTGCAGGTGCAGGTCCTCTGCCAGAACATAGATGCCCTCAGGGAGCTTACGCAGCCCCATATCGGCAATATCGCGAGAGACAGTCGCCTGCGTGCAATCAAAGCCCATAGCGCGGAGCTCATCGACCAGCACGCGCTGCGTGCGGACGTCCTTATTGCGCACAATCTCACTAACGGCATCATGGCGCCCATTGCGTTTTTTAGCCATACAAACCCTCTCTCCAAAAGATGGCGGAGACAATCAATCAGTGATTGAATAGTTTAACGCTATTTGAAGGCTTTTGTGTATAAGAACGCATTTCGAAACAATTCTATGCAAGTTTGTTTCGAAATGAGCCGTTTAGGCGGTTTTTGTGCCCGTCCGGTTAAGAAAAGCTGCCAGATGCGTACACATCACGCAGCGCGCGGGCTTGGCGCTGGCGATCGGCCCAAACAACAGACCGAGCCCCCGATGGTTATCCTTGAGCGCAGCGACCATCTGACGGGTTCGAGGCGCATCGAGCATATCACGCATGCGGGCGGAACGCTCGATTGACGACACCCCATGCGGGCTCAGACACAAATTCTCGATGCAGGCGACCAGTCCGGCAAAGTAGAACTTTTGGCTTGCCAGCTTGAGCCGACCACCGCTGTCTGCTTCCGAGAGAGAGTCCGCAAGCTTGTCGAGCGCTCGAGTGTCATCGGATATCCTGGCATACATGGTGGGATCAAAGGCATCTATAAGCTTAGGTGCCGCCGCGTGGAAACAAGCGTCGCCGCAGCCGGACACGAATCGTGCCTGCGAGAGCGCATAAGCCATAAACTCAACCGTACGGTACGCCTTGCCGCGCGACAGGCATGCCTCAAACAGCGGACGGCTATACATCACGCCAGAGGTCTGAGCGACTAGGCCGCCCAAAATCAACTGGGGCAGCCCAGTCACCATAGAAGACTCGTCTTCTATGGCAATAGAGGCAGCATCCAAGACGCGCGAATGACGCTCGCAATGCGCATCGTATCGATCGAGCGACACCGAGGGGAGCACAATGTCCGCCGCAGTATCGCAAGCGAAAGCGAACAAC
>CAUBWQ010000043.1 GCA_958439775.1 uncultured Collinsella sp.
CTACACCACCGACCCCGAAACCGCTTTTACCGGTACTGACTTCGTCCTCGCTCACATCCGCGTTGGCCTGTACGCTATGCGCGAGCTCGACGAGAAGATTCCTCTCAAGTACGGCTGCGTTGGCCAAGAGACCTGCGGTGCCGGCGGTATCGCCTACGGCATGCGCTCCATCGGCGGCGTCATCGAGATTCTCGACTACATGGAGAAGTACAGCCCCAACGCTTGGATGCTCAACTACTCCAACCCCGCGGCCATCGTCGCCGAGGCCTGCCGCGTGCTGCGCCCCAACAGCCGCATCATCAACATCTGCGACATGCCGATCGACCTCATGGATAAGATGAGCCGTATGTGCGGCATCAAGGATCGTCGCGAGCTGCAGTATAGCTACTACGGCCTCAACCACTTTGGTTGGTGGAGCAAGATCTACGACAAGGAGGGTAACGACCTCATGCCGCAGATTAAGGAGCACATGGCTAAGAACGGCTACCTGGACGGCATCGAGCACGAGGCCGGTAAGGAGCAGCATGTCGAGGAGAGCTGGATTCACACCTTCGGCAAGGCCAAGGATGTCTATGCTGTCGATCCCGAGACGATTCCCAACACCTACCTCAAGTACTACCTGTACCCGGACTATGTTGTCGAGACGTCTGACCCCAACTACACTCGCGCCAATGAGGTTATGGACGGCCGCGAGAAGAAGGTCTTTGGCGCTTGCCGCGACATCATCGCCAAGGGTACTGCCAAGGACGGCGGCGTTGAGCCCGACGTACACGCCAACTACATCGTCGACCTTGCCTGCGCGCTGGCCGAGAACACGCTCGAGCGCTTCCTGCTGATTGTCCCCAACGATGGCGCTGTGCCCAACTTCGACCCGACGGCCATGGTCGAGGTGCCTTGCATCGTTGGCTCCAACGGCTTTGAGAAGATCTGCCAGGGCCCGATCCCGCAGTTCCAGAAGGGCCTGATGGAGCAGCAGGTTTCCGTCGAGAAGCTCGTTGTCCAGGCTTGGGTCGAGGGCAGCTACCAGAAGCTCTGGCAGGCACTCACGCTCTCCAAGACCATTCCTTCGGCGAGCGTTGCCAAGCAGATCCTGGACGAGCTCATCGAGGCCAACAAGGATTTCTGGCCCGAGCTTAAGTAAGGACTGCTGTCTCGAACTCTCACACATCTCTGCTTCATTTGCGCCGCCGCGGTGTCCGGATTCGCCCGGATGCTGCGGCGGCGCTATACTTATGAAGTTTGAAGTACCTGTACCAAAAGGAGCTGTCGTGTCCCTTTCCATCGGTATCGTGGGCCTGCCCAACGTGGGCAAGTCGACGCTGTTCACCGCGCTTACCAAAAAGACCGGCCTTGCCGCCAACTACCCGTTTGCCACGATCGACCCCAACGTGGGTATCGTCGATGTGCCCGATAGCCGCCTGCAAAAGCTCGCCGACATCGTCAACCCCGGCCGCATTGTGCCGGCTACGGTCGAGTTCGTCGACATCGCAGGCCTGGTGAAGGGTGCCAACGAGGGCGAGGGCCTGGGCAACCAGTTCTTGGCAAACATCCGCGAGACCGACGCCATCTGCGAGGTCGTGCGCTACTTTAAGGATCCCAACGTCATGCGTGAGGTGGGCCGCACGGGCGAGTTCGTCGACCCCGCCGGTGATGCCGATACCATCATGACCGAGCTCATCCTGACCGACATGGGCACGCTCGAGAAGCAGCTGCCCAAGCTCGAGAAGGAGGCCAAGCGCGACAAGGAGCTCATGCCCAAGTTCGAGGTGGCCAAGCGCCTGCTTGCCTGGCTCAACGAGGGCAAGCGCGCCGCATCCATGGAGATGACCGACGAGGAGCGTGCTGCCGCCAAGGGCCTGTTCCTGCTCACCATGAAGCCCATCCTGTATGTGGCCAACGTGGACGAGGACATGCTCAACGACGATCTGGCGCCCATCGACGGCGTCAAGCCGCTGCCTATCTGCGCCAAGATCGAGGCCGAGCTTTCCGAGCTCGATCCCGAGGACGCTGCCGACTACCTGGAGAGCCTGGGCCTGGAGCAGCCCGGCCTGGACGTGCTCGCGCAGGCCGCCTACAAGCTGCTCGGCCTGCAGTCGTTCTTTACGGCTGGCGAGATGGAGGTCAAGGCCTGGACGGTGCGTCAGGGCGCGACCGCCCCGCAGGCCGCCGGTGTCATCCACACCGACTTTGAGCGCGGCTTTATTAAGGCCGAGGTCATTGGCTATGACGACTACATCGAGCTCGGTGGCGAGCAGGGCGCCAAGGCTGCCGGCAAGCTGCGTATTGAGGGCAAGGACTATGTCATGGCCGATGGCGACGTCGTGCACTTCCGCTTTAACGTGTAAGGACGACGCATATGTTTAAATATGGCAAAAAAGCTGGCTACATGGGTATTGCGCTGCTCGTACTTGCGGTGATTCCGCTGGTGGTCGCAGCGTGTGTTATCCCCAACATTGGTCCCGAGGTGGCAACGAAGTTTAACGCCGCCGGCGAGGTGACGCGCTGGGGCAAGAGCTACGAGTTGCTGGCGCTGCCGGTGCTCAACCTGCTGCTGAGCGTAGCGACGTACTTTACGGCGGGACGCCAGGCTAAAAACAATGATGACTCCGCCGCCATGGCACGCATCGTGTGCGAGCGCTATCTGCGCAACGGTTGCATCACGGGTGTGTTCCTCAACGTGATCAACGTTTACTTTATGTACTCGGCGATTACCGGAACAGGCTTTGGTTTTGGTTTCTAGCTTGTCCTTTTAGGCAACGAGTCTACAAGCAAATTCGATGGCTGCTGCGAGGCCGCCGCTTGATCGTGGTTTAAAGACCATGTCGGCGGCGGCCTCGTTTTCGTATCCGGCGCCGCGAAGGGCGAGTGCGATACCGGCTTCTAAAAGGAGCGGCAGGCCGCGTTGGCTGGTTGCGATTACGGCAGCCTGATTGAGCGAGCAACTGTGCGCCTGGCATCGGATGGCAAGTTCACCTTGCGCCGGGCAAGGGACCAGAACGGCGGCGACGCGACTTGATAGCAATGCAAATGCGGTGCGCTCATCGGGCGAAAGGCATTCTGCTTCAACTACGACGAGCTTGGGCGGTGCGCTGTTTGTGCGAAGCGTGGCTCGGTGCATGCGGACCGAAGAACCCGACATAGAAAACTCCTGTGTATTCGGCAAAACGTAAACTATAGTTTACGTTTATGTTCGGCTCCATTTCAAACTCGGCTGCATGGACGAACGTGCGAAACAGATTCTTGGCAGGCGGGTCGAAGAGACGCGCAGGGACCTTGGTATCTCCAAGGTTGATTTTTGTGTGGCAACAGGAATCAGCCGACCCTACCTCGACCGAATCGAAGATGGGACGGCAAATTTCACACTCAAGGTTCTATTTAAGATCGCGCCCGCACTCGGCATGACGGTGTCAGAGCTTCTCGAGGGTATCGAATAGGGCGTTTCCCGCTGCTAATTGACGCTCTTTGGGCGGGTCCCCCTGGTTGCGATGTGCAAAATCGCGAGTATTCAGCACCTGTTCAGCCGTAGATGGTAGCTCGGGCGGCTGGCTTTGCTTTTTTGACAGTAGTTAATCCACATACTAAATAAAAATGAGGAATAAATATTTACTAGACGGAACCCTCGTCCTAAAAGTTCGTCTAACAATCGGCCGATTCTATGCCTCCGGCGGAGAAATTGCAGAATACTCCGATTTTTGCACGGCCCGAGGGGGACCACCTGTCGTTTGAGGCTGCGATAAGTGGAACTGCCTTAGGGATTACGCCATCGGGATGCGGTCGTGGTTGACTTGGCTGTAGAACAGGCGCTGGATCTCGGCGGCATCGCGTGACTGGCCGAGTGCCCACATGGTTTTGGCCACGAGCGTCTCGGTTGTCATATCGTCGCCGCGCAAAATACCCGGATGATCAGCGTAGGCGCGGCCGACCTCATAAACACCTAGGTCAAGGCCTTCCTCGGGGACCTGTGTGGTCATAACGACGGTGCGGCCCGAATCGACCCAGCGAAAAATCGCCTCTTGGAACGACTCGCCCGACTCACCAAACTCGGGGATACCGCCAATGCCAAAGGTCTCCAGAATCACGGCGTCGTAGCTATCGGCAAGGGCGTCCAGCATGCCCGGGTTTACGCCGGGCGTAAGCTGGAGCACAAATACGCGCGGGTCGATGCTGTCGTAGAAACGCACCGGGTTTTCGCCCTGATGCGTGCCGTGAAGCCCGTTGCGCACGATGCGATCGTTGCGGATGTAGGCAATGGGCGGATAGTTGACGCTGATGAACGCGTTAAAGCTCATGGTGCGCTGCTTGCGGGCGCGCGTGCCGGCAATGGCGACGCCGCCAAACACAATCGACACATCGTGCGAATGCTCGTCGAGCGCATAGAGCAGGCTCTGATACAGGTTGAGCTTGGCGTCGGTAAAGGGGTTGCCCATGGGCTTTTGCGAGCCGGTGAGCACGATGGGCTTGGGGCTGTCCTGAATCAGATAGGAAAGCGCCGCCGCGGTGTAGCTCATGGTGTCGGTGCCGTGCAGAATCACGAAGCCGTCGTGGTCGGCATAACCCTCGACGATGACATCGCGGATGCGCATCCAGTCGCTTGGGCGCATATTGGTGCTGTCGATGTTCATGGGCTGCACGACGTTGAGCTCGCAGAGGCCCGAGATCTCGGGGACGCTCTGGGCGAGCTCCTCACCGGTCAGGGCGGGGGAGAGACCGTTGCCGTCCTCGGTCGATGCGATGGTGCCGCCCGTGGCGATGAGAAGGATGCGCTTCATGCTGGTATTCCTATCGTATTTGCCGCCGCAGAGGCGGAGCCGTTCGGCAGTATTGTGGCACAGGGCGTCCAATGTTCAAACGTATTACATCATCTGGAACGTTTGGTAACACTTCAATCGCCGTCAAATAGGGGCCAGGTCGTGCGTTTGCCGTGCGCTGATGGCTGCGAGGGGCGAGAAACCCCATATAACGTGTACACTATGGAGGTTATTTTCGTTCATTCACGCGGGTGGGCACCGGCTCCCCGCCAACAAGAGGGGGAAACCATGGATCAAAAGGCTTCCGCAAAGGTCCTCGTACTCGACTTTGGTGCGCAGTACGGTCAGCTCATTGCCCGTCGCGTCCGCGACCTCAACGTGTATTCCGAGATTGTCCCCTGCGACATCTCGGCCGACGAGATTCGCGATATGAACGCCTCCGCGCTCATCCTTTCTGGCGGCCCGGCCTCCGTGTATGCCGAGGACGCTCCGTCTATCGATCCTGCCATCTTTGACCTGGGCCTTCCCGTCCTGGGCTTTTGCTACGGCCATCAGATCACGGCCGTGACGCTCGGCGGCAAGGTCGGCCACTCCGAGGTGGGCGAGTACGGCCGCGCCACCATTACGCGTACGGCCGGCGCCAAGCTCTTTAACTCCACGCCCATGGAGCAGACCGTGTGGATGAGCCACCGCGACGCCGTTTCCGAGGTGGCCGAGGGCTTTACCGTTACCGCCAGCACCGACGTGTGCCCGGTTGCCGCCATGGAGTGCGTCGAGCGCAAGATCTTCACCACGCAGTTCCACCCCGAGGTCAAGCATTCCGAGTACGGTCAGCAGCTGCTGAGCAACTTCCTGTTTGAGATCTGCGGCCTGGAGCCCAACTGGAGCATGGACAACCTGGTCGAGACCATGACGGCCGAGTTCCGCGAGAAAGTCGGCGACGACCGCGTGATTCTGGCTCTGTCCGGCGGCGTCGACTCCTCCGTCGTGGCCGCGCTGGGCGCCCGCGCCGTGGGCAAGCAGATGACGTGCGTGTTCATCAACCACGGCCTGCTGCGTAAGGGCGAGCCCGAGCAGGTGGAGGAGGTCTTCACCAAGCAGTTTGACGTCGACTTTATCCACGTTCACGCCGAGGACCGTTATGCCGAGCTTCTGGCCGGCGTGACCGAGCCTGAGGAGAAGCGCCGCATCATCGGTACGCAGTTCTGGAAAGAGTTCTTCGCCGTGGCGCAGCAGCTCGAGACCGATGGCAAGCCGGTCAAGTATCTGGCTCAGGGCACCATCTACCCCGACATCATCGAGTCCGGCGCTCGCAAGACGGGCGGCAAGACGGCCACCATCAAGAGCCACCACAACCTGATCCCGTTCCCCGAGGGCGTGCACTTCGACCTTATCGAGCCGCTCGATCACTTCTTTAAGGACGAGGTCCGCGCGCTTGGTCTGGCACTGGGCCTGCCGGGTCACATCGTGTTCCGTCAGCCTTTCCCGGGCCCGGGTCTGGCCATCCGCATCATCGGTGCGGTCGATAAGGAGAAGCTCGAGATCCTCAAGAATGCCGACGCTATCGTGCGTGAGGAGCTCGACGCCTACAATCAGCGTCTGTTTGAGCAGACCGGCGAGCGCAACTCCGAGCACAGCTGCTGGCAGTATTTCGCGGTTCTGCCCGATATCAAGTCCGTTGGCGTTATGGGCGACGAGCGCACCTACCAGCGCCCGATCATCCTGCGAGCCGTCGAGTCCAGCGATGCCATGACCGCCGACTGGGCCAAGCTGCCCTACGACGTGCTGGCCCGCATCTCCGGCCGCATCGTGGCCGAGGTTCCCGGCGCCAACCGTGTGTGCTACGACATCACGTCCAAGCCGCCCGCGACGATTGAGTGGGAATAGAACAGACGTTCGATTCTGTGTTATAATATCCCGCAATGGGCGCGGCCTCTTCCGAAGCCGCGCCCATTGCTATATTTGGTCGGATATCGACGGAAACCCAAGCTCAGGGAGGTTTGTTGCGATGGCATACGATTTCAAGAAGGAGTTCAGGGAGCTCTACAAGCCGTCCGGCAAGCCGAGCGTCGTAACCGTTCCGCCTATGAGCTACGTCGCCGTGCGGGGCAAGGGCAATCCCAATGCCGAAGGCGGCGAGTACCAGAACGCGTTGCCGCTGCTCTACGGCGTCGCTTATACCATCAAGATGTCGAAGAAGGGCCCGCGAGAGATCGAAGGCTATTTCGACTTCGTCGTACCTCCGCTCGAGGGCTTCTGGTGGCAAGACCGCACCGATGGCGAGATTGATTATGCGCGGAAGGATGACTTCAACTTCATCTCGTGCATCCGTCTGCCCGATTTCGTCACTCGCGAGGACTTCGACTGGGCAGTTTCGGAAGCTGCCGCCAAGAAGAAGCTGGACTTCTCGGCGGTCGAGCTGCTGAGGGT
>CAUBWQ010000044.1 GCA_958439775.1 uncultured Collinsella sp.
TGCAGCGTCTCGCGCGAGATGTTGAGCGACACGTCGGCGGAATCCACGACGCCGCGGACAAAGTTGTAGTAGTCGGGCAGCAGGTCGTCGCACTTCTCCATGATCAGGACGTTGGAGCTGTAGAGCGCCAGACCCTTCTCGTAGTCCTTGCTGTACAGATCGAACGGCGCGCGTCCCGGCACAAACAGCAGGGCGTCATACTCGAGCGTGCCCTCGGCGTGGAAGCTGATGGTGCGCGCAGGATCGTCAAAGTCGTGGAACGTGGACTTGTAGAACTCGTCGTAGTCCTTCTGCTCGACATCGGAGCTGCGCTTCTTCCAGATCGGTGTCATGGAATTGACGGTCTCGAGCTCCTGGTAGTCCTCGTACTCGGGCTTGTAATCGTCGCCGGCGTCCTCGGGCTTGGGTTTCTGGCGGCTCTTGGACACCATCATCTGGATCGGGTAGCGCACATAGTTACTGTACTGCTGAATCAGGCTCTTGAGACCCCACTCGGTCAGGAAGCGATCGTAGGTCTCGGCCTCGCCGTCGGCATCGAGCTTCTCGTTCTCGCGCAGCGTCAGGATGACATCGGTACCGTGCTCGGCGCGCTCGCCGTCCTCGATGGTGTAGCCCTCAAGACCGTCGGATTCCCACACATGGGCGACATCCTCGCCATAGGCGCGGCTGACGACCTTCACATGGCTGGCGACCATAAAAGCCGAGTAGAAGCCCACGCCGAACTGACCGATGATGTCGACATCGGAGCCCTGCTGCTCGGCGTCCTCGGTCTTCACCTCCTCGGAGCCGGAATGGGCGATGGTGCCCAGATTGCGCTCCAGCTCCTCGGCGGTCATGCCAATGCCGTTATCCGAGATGGTAATGGTGCGGGCGTCTTTATCAAAGGAGACGCGAATGGCCAGGTCGCCCTGGTCGATCTTGACGCTCGGGTCCTGCAGGCTCTTAAAGTTGAGCTTGTCGACGGCGTCGCTCGCGTTAGAGATAAGCTCGCGCAGGAAAATTTCCTTATTGGTGTAGATGGAGTTGATCATGAGGTCGAGCAGTTTTTTGCTCTCGGTCTTAAATTGACGCATGTGCAGTCCTTTCGCGCTACCCCTGTCCGCAAAAACGGCCCGGTCGCCCGAGCCGCATCGCAGACCTGCTATGTTCAGACTTAGATTTTATAACCCATTAACGCGCATATATACATACGGAATCGAAAAACTGTATGTCCGAGCGCTCCAATGCGTCAATTGCCAAGGAGTGTCCCCAACTGCCGGCAGAAAAGGAACGTCCCTATCTGCCATCTACGCGCTTGGCCATCCAGACATGGGGTTGGCCCTCGTCTTCGTAATCTACCGGGGCAATTTGCGTGTAGCCCGCCTTTGCATAGAGCGGCAGCACGTATTCCTGCGCATGCAGCTTAATAAGCTTAGCGCCGGCATCGCGTGCACACGAAGCACTGGTCTCCACGATCGCGCTCGCCAGTCCGCGACGACGCATAGCCGGCAGCACGGCGACGCGCCCCATAATGTAGGTCTCCCCCGCCGCAACGTCTTCGTCCATGTCGCATGCCGGCAACACCGGGGCCTCTGCGTCAGCCACGCGCTCAAGCTCTTCGGGAAACACGCGCGAGCAACCGGCAAGCTCGCCGTCTACATAGAGCGTCACATGAATGCAGTTCGGATCCTCGTCGATAGCGTCGAACTCATTCTCGTAGCCCTGCTCGTCCATAAAAACGACGCGGCGCACCAACGCCGCGTCATCAAAGCATCCCGTCTTAAGTTGGATATCCATAGCTGCCCTTTCATTCAACGCGAACGTTAGGGACAGATTTTAGCGAAAATGAGCTCCGCGCACGCTAAACTTCGCGCGAGCCTTCGCCAGGCAGTCGTAATGACCCACGTTATGGGCATCGCTCGCGATGAAGCTGTACAGGTTCTGATCGAACAGGCGCTGTGCCGGCTTTTTTTCGCGACCAAAGCGACCGCCGGCAATAAAGTCCGCCGAAGCCTGCAGCTTGCAGCCCATATCGACCAGGCGCTCCGCCACGCTTACATCCTTTTGAACCGCACGATAGCGCTCAGGATGAGCGATGATCACCTGGTAGCCACGGCACTGCAAATCGTAAATCGTGTTCTCGTACTCTCTAAACGCATACGCATCGGCATGCGTCGAAAGCTCGAGCAGAAACTCGTTGGTCCCATCGAAATGCAAGTGCTCCGCGGCATCGATACCAAGCTCAACGAGCTTTCGATGGTTGACCTCGAAGCCCATCTGGAGCGGAAAACCGTCAGCGTTATCACGCAGCAGTTCAAAGGCATCCCACATCTTGTCGTAATCAAAATAGGGATCACGGCAGTGAGGAGTGCAAACGATTCTGGTTACACCGGCCCGCTTGGCAGCCTCGAGCATCGCCAAGCTCTCATCGAGATCGGCGGCGCCGTCGTCTACACCCGGCAAGATATGGCAATGAATGTCACGCATAGGTCAGCCTTAATCAACTAAACGTTTGCTCGGTTGGTGAAGATGCCCTTTTTGGAAGTCCCCTGATCGTCGGAGCCCTTCTTCACCTTCTTACCGTCCTTGGTGTAGTAGGAGTAGTAGTACTCGCTGGTCTCGGTCTCGCAGTAGTTCATAACGGTACCGATGAGCTTGACCTTTTCGGACTTCTTAAGCTGGCCGATAGCGTTGAGTGCCTCCTCGCGCTTGGTGAAGTCCTCGCGCACCACGAACAGCGTGCCGTCGGTCAGACTTGCGATCTCGGCAGCATCGATGAAGGTGCCTACCGGAGGAGCGTCGAAGATGACGTACTGGAACTTGGCAGACAGTGCCTTTACCAGCTTGGCAAAGCGGTGAGAGACGATGATGTCGGCAGGATTGGGAATATGCGGCTCGGCATCGAGGAAGTAGAAGTTCTTCTGACCCGTCTCGACAATTGCCTGGTCAATGGAGATCTGCTCGGAAAGGACCGCATAGAGTCCGCCGCGCGAACGAACGCCGAGCATATCGGAAAGGGACCTGCGGCGCATATCGGCCTCGACCAGGAGCACGGACTTGCCGCTCGTGGCGATAGCCTGGGCAAGGTTGATGGAAACCGTAGACTTGCCCTCGTTGGGAATCGAGGACGTGACGGTAATGGTGCGAATGGGGTCGTCCACGCTCGCAAAGCGGATGTTGGCCAGAAGGGTCTTGGCGGCATTCTGTACAACGAGCTTATCGGTGTTCTTTGCCTTAGCCATGCCTATTTACCACCTTTCATAGCCGGAATTCGGCCAACAACGGGAATGCCCAGGAGCTCTTCCGCCTCTTCGGCACCGCGGATGCGGGTATTGAGCATGTCTGCCAAAACGACATAGGCGACTGCGATAAAGATACCGGCGAGGAACGCGACGGCAATATACAGCGTGCGCTTGGGGCCGCTGGGGACTTCGGGGGTCTTAGCCTCGTCGATAACGTTGATGCTCTGGGCAGCGCCGACGTTCTGAGCGACCGTACTCACCGAGCTAGCTATGGCCTTTGCGACCTCAGCCGTCTCCTTGGCATCGGTGCCGGTAACCGAAAGCGTAATGACACGCGTGGTGGTCTCGGAAGAAACAGACACCTTGTAGTCATCCAGATCGGTGAGGCCCAGTTCCTTGGCGGCGCCGCTCTTAACGCTATCGCTATCCAGCAGCGTGGCAATATCGTTGGAAAGCATCTGGCTCGCCGAGAGATCGTTGTAGCTCATCTGACCGCTATCGTCGGTCTTAGCGAGAATGTACATGCTCGTCGTCGCGGTGTAGGTGTTGTCCATCGCAACGAAGGACACGATGCCCATGGCGATCGCGCAGACCACCGGAAGGGCGATGACCAGCTGAAGGTGCTTTTTGAGCAGCTGGAACAGTTCGAGAAGGGTCATGCAGCTTGCCTTTCATTTCCCCAGTTCGGATTGACAAAACTGTCCGTATGTTATCGCATCTTTTTACCGAGACCAAACTCTATACATAAGAAACAGGCTCTCCTGTAAAAATGTCGGAAGCAATCGTAAAATTGCACAACAACGCCGCACCCGAAAGTCAAATGCGGCGTCTGCATCAATATCTATGTTGTATCGCTATGCGAATGGCTCGTCCTGCTGTATGGGAAACGTCACCGTAATGGTGGTTCCCACGCCCAACTCGCTCGACAGATCGAGCGTGGCGTGATGATACAGGGCCGCATGCTTGACAATGGCAAGCCCCAGACCGGTTCCGCCGCGTGCCTTGGACCTACTCTTGTCCACGCGATAGAACCGCTCAAATACCTTGCCCTGTTCTTCAGGCGCGATACCGATTCCCGTGTCGGCGACCGCGAGGAACGGATGGCCTTCGTCGTTGGTGCCGCACTGCAGCGTAACCGTACCGCCGGGTCGATTGTAGCGGATGGCGTTGCTTGCCAGATTATAGATGAGCTCGTCGATCAAGCGCGACACGCCTTCGATGACCACAGGCTTGACCTCATGACTTATCGTCACATTCGCCTGACGGGCGTCCTGTTCATGGCGCTGCTCAACCGCATAGACGGCACGCGAGAGCTCAATAGGCTCCGTGGACCCAATGGGCACAGCCTCGCCCTCAGTTGCACGCTCGGCCTCGTCCAAGTTAGACAGCGTAAGGATGTCGTTGACGAGCGCTGCCAAGCGGCCCGCCTCACGATAGATGCGACCGCCAAAGTTGCGCAGGTCGTCCTCGCCCTCGACCATGCCGTTTGCGATGAGCTCGGCATAGCCCGAAATCGCCGTAAGCGGCGTCTTGAGCTCATGAGTGATATTCGCCGTGAACTCGCGGCGCATACGGTCGTTGTCCGCCAGCACCGCCATTTGGCGCTTGAGCTCCTGGCGCTGCGACTCGATACGCTCAAGCATGGGGACCATCTCGGCATAGGCGTGCTCATAGCTACGGCGTGGGTGGTCCAAATCCACCTCTTGCAAAGGCGCGATGATGGCACGGGACTCGCGGCGCGCCATAAAAAACGAGAGTACCGCACCCGCTGCCGCGATAAGCAAAATCGCCGCAACGCCAGGCTGGTCCTGCGCCAAGCGGACAACCTGGCCGTTATCAAGGGCGACGGCGCGATACAGCATAATCTCGTCGAGCGTAGAGCTTGCGCGCTCCGCGGAACCCAAACCACTCTTAAAGGCCTCGATGACCTCGGGGCGATCGCCATGGTTGGGCAGTGTAGAAGGCGACGCCTCGTTGTCGTAGGCAACCGATCCATCCTTGTTAATCAGCGTGATGCGCAAGTCCTCGCGATCGAGGCTACGCAAGAACGGGATGGGCTCCTGCTGCTCGTCGAGGGCGGCAGCAATGAGCTCGGTTTCCTGCGCCAGATTGGCACTCGTGGCATCCGCCAAGGTGTTTTGCACAAAGAACGCACCCAGCACCGTAAACGCCACGATAACCGCCATGGCACAGACAAAGATCGTCACAAAAACGCGGTGCGACAGCGTATGTTTTCCCTGGGGGGTAAAGACCACGGGTTACTCCTCCGATGCGGTGGCCGCGGTGTCGTCACCTTCGGCACCATCACCGGCAGAAGGCTCGGCCAAGCGGTAGCCCACGCCGCGCACGGTCTCGATGGCGCTGGCATGCTCGCCCAGTTTTTGGCGAAGCGTCTGCACGTGCACGTCAACGGTGCGCGAACCGCCGTCGAAGTCCCAACCCCACACGCTCTGCAGCAACGACTCGCGGGTAAAGACCACGCCGGGCTTGCGCATGAGGTACTCGAGAAGGTCGAACTCGCGCAGGGTGAGCTTAAGCGGCTCGCCGGCAACGGTCACCTCGCGATGACTGGGCGAGAGCACGATGTCGCCCACGCTGAGCACATCGCTCGCCTGCTTGACCATGCCGCCGCGACGCAGCAGTGCGCGGCAGCGGCTCGCAAGGTCCATGAGCGAGAAGGGTTTAGTCAGGTAATCGTCGGCACCGCCATCGAGCGCCATCACCTTGTCGAGCTCGGTATCCTTGGCGGTAAGCATCATGATGGGCACCGTCGCCGTCAGGCGATCGGCACGCAGGCGACGCATAATCGCCAAGCCATCGGTATCGGGCAGCATGATGTCGAGCAGGACGGCATCGGGTACCCGTCGCGCCACGGCAGCCTTAAACTCACCGTCGCACGAAAAGCCTTCGGCCTCGATCCCCTGCTTGCGCAGCGCATAGACCGTCAAATCCCTGATGTTGTCATCGTCCTCGACGTAATAGATCATGTTGAACCCCTTTGCGGCCGGCATGACCGCATCTTAACCCTAAAGGTGCCTGTACTAGATGGTATCAGCCAAAACGTCCCGTCAAATAATCCGCCGTGCGCGGATCGGTCGGATTCTTGAAGAGTTGCGCGGTGGGCGCGTGCTCCACCAACTCGCCCAGCAAGAAAAACGCGACCGAGTCGGAGATACGCGCCGCCTGCTGCATATTGTGCGTAACGACCACGAGCGTACAGGCCTCTTTGAGCTCGCAGGCCAGCTGCTCCACCACGAGCGTCGACACGGGGTCGAGCGCCGAGGTCGGCTCGTCCATCAGCAGAATGTCGGGCTGCACGGCCAGCGCGCGGGCGATGCACAGGCGCTGCTGCTGTCCACCCGAAAGACCCAGGCCCGACTCCTTGAGCTTGTCCTTGACCTCGTCCCACAGGGCAGCGCGACGCAGGGAGTCCTCGACCAGCTCATCCAGCACAGCGCGATCGCGCACGCCCATGCCGCGCGGACCATACGCGACGTTGTCGTAGATGCTCATGGGAAACGGGTTGGGGCGCTGAAACACCATGCCCACGCGCTGGCGCAAACGGCAGATGTCGTAATCGCCCAGGATATTCTGGCCGTCGAGTGCAATCTTGCCCTCGATGCGGCAATCCTTGATGCCGTCGTTCATGCGGTTAAAGCAGCGCAGCAACGTGGACTTTCCGCAGCCCGAAGGCCCGATAAACGAGGTGATCTGCTTGTCGCGAATCTTGATATTCACGTCCTTGAGCGCATGATGGTCGCCATAGAACAGGTCGAGGCCCTCGACGTCGATGCGCGTCGGCGAGGCGGCAAGATCCTCTGCCGTGGGGCGAGTCGCATCCCCAACCTCGCGCTCGGGCGCGATGTCGGCCTGCGCTTCCATGAGTTCTTCAAGCTCCGTGGGCTCCACAGCCGCAGCAGACGCC
>CAUBWQ010000045.1 GCA_958439775.1 uncultured Collinsella sp.
CATCGAGCTCCGGTCATCTGCGCCATTTCGGGTTCGGGCGGTTGCGGCAAGTCGACGATCGTTGCCACCATGGCACACACATCGTCGCTGTTGGGCTTGCGTGCCGCCGTGCTCGACCTGGACCTGATGTTTGGAAACCTTTACGACTTGTTAGGCGTCGATGCTCCGCGCGATATGGCGGCACTTATCGAGCCGTCGGCGGCGGGCGCGCTCACCGAGCCGGATATCGTAGCCACATCGATGCGCGTGGCGCCGGGCGTTACGCTCTGGGGTCCCGTCGCGGCGCCCGAGCAAGCCGAGCTCATGGCACGTCCGGTGGAGCTATTGCTTGATGTCCTGCGTCGCGAATCCGACGTGGTCTTTATCGATACCTCGGTCTTTTGGGGCGATGCCGTGGCGGCTGCGGTGGCGGCGAGCGACCGTTGCCTGGTCGTTGGCGATGCGGCGGTGTCGTCCGCGACATCGGCGTCGCGCGTCATTGAACTGGCAAGTCGAGTAGGTGCGCCGCGCACGCGCATGAGCGCCGTGTTCAACCGGTTCGGTGCGCGCGGGGCAGACGAGGACGTCGCCATGCGCTTTGAGATTGCCTGTGCGTTGAGCTCCAAGATTCGTATCGCCGATGGCGGGCAGGATCTCGCCGCGCTCATGGCGTTTGGGCGCGCTGACGAGGCAGTGGGGCAGACCAGCGCTTTTGCGACCAGCGTGCGCGAGGCCACGCGCGAGATGCTCGTGGAACTGGGGTGCGCCGTCGGCCCTTGGAGCGATATGGTCGCCGACCGTGCAATGCGCACCGAACGCCCGCGTATTCGCCTTCCCTGGTCGCGCGAGGGTGATCAGCGATGAGCCTGCAAACGAGGATTAAGGCTGCCGGCGCTGCAGCGGCGGCAGCGCCTGTAGATGCGGGGCGTCGCCGCGCGGTGAAACGACGCACCAAGCGCGCCGTGATGGACCGCATGGGTTACGACGAAGTGGCGCGTATCAGCGCCTATATCGACCCGGCACTTGCCCGCTCGGAATTGCGTCCTGCGGTGGAGGCGGCGCTCAATGTTGAGGAGCCGACCGATCTCGCGACGCCCGAGCGCGAGACTATCATCGACGAGATTTTGGATGACGTGGTGGGCTTGGGGCCGTTGCAGCCGCTCATCGAGGACGACACCGTTACCGAAATCATGATCAACGGCTGCCGCTCGGCTTTCTTTGAACGCGGCGGCGTCTTGTACCCCATCGAGCATGCGTTTGAGGATGATGAGCAGATCCGGGTGCTTATCGACCGCATCATCTCGCCACTTGGCCGCCGTATCGACGAGCGCAGCCCCATCGTCAACGCCCGCCTCAAAACGGGCTATCGCGTCAACGCGGTGATTCCGCCTGTGGCGATTGACGGACCGATTCTCACCATCCGAAAGTTCTCGGACCGTATCTGCTCGCTGGACGAGCTTGTGGGGCTGGGGTCGCTGCCGCTTTGGTATGCGCAGCTGCTGTCGTGCGCGGTGTCGCTGCGACAGGACCTGGCGGTTGCGGGAGGCACGGGATCTGGTAAGACCACCCTGCTCAACGCGTTGTCATGCGAGATCTCCACCGGCGAGCGCATCGTGACGATCGAGGACTCTGCTGAGCTCAAGTTTGCGCATCATCCGCACGTGGTGCGCCTAGAGGCGCGCGAGGCTTCGATTGAGGGCGAGGGCGCGGTGACGATCCGCGACCTGGTGACCAATGCCCTGCGCATGCGCCCCGACCGCATCGTGGTGGGCGAGGTGCGCGGTGCCGAGTGCTGCGACATGTTGCAGGCCATGAACACGGGCCACGACGGGTCGCTCACCACACTTCATGCGGGCTCAGAACAGGAGACCGTGGTGCGTCTGACGTTGCTTGCACGTTATGGCATCGATCTGCCGAGCGAGCTCATCGAGGAGCAGATTGCCATGGCGCTCGACGGCATCGTGATGTCCGAGCGCCACGCCGATGGCAGGCGTTTCGTCTCCTCGTATTCGGGGGTGCGTCGCGCCGCGTCGGGCGGCGTAGAGCTCGAGCGCTATGTGACTTTCGATGCCGCCGAGCGCACCTGGACGCTTGACCGCGAGCCGCCGTTTATCGCAGAAGGCCTGCGGTCGGGGACGCTCACACAAGAGGAGGTGGACGAATGGAGGTCGCTGTGCCCCTCGTCGTAGGGGGTTTGGCAGGGTTTTCTGTCGCGACGGCGTGCGGGGCGGAACCTCGTGTGCCGCAGGTACCGCCGGCGGAGCTGGCGCGTCAGGCGCTCGAGACGGTGGCAGAGAAGCTGCCGCGTGAGCTGGTGGAAAACGATCTGCTGAAAAAGATCGCCCGTTCGTGGGCATCGCTGGCTCCGGCGCGTCGCCTTGGCCTCGCGATCGAGGATGCTTCGGGGCGTTTGGCGTTTCTGCTGCTATCGAGCGGTGTCTGCTGCGTTTTGCTAACGATGGTGTCGTTATCGCCCCTCGGACTTGCCTTGGGACTTGTTGCTCCGTTTGCCGTTGGCGCCGCCCGGGATGGCTTTGAGAGCCGGCGCGAGCAACGCGATGTAGAAGAGGCCATGCCCGAGGCGTTTACCGCGCTTTCCATGTCGCTTGCCTCGGGACATTCGCTGGCCCAGGGCATGCGCTTTGTGGGCGCTCATGCGCAAGAGCCGATGCATACCGAGTTTTTGCGGGTGGCGGCGGCGATCGATTGCGGCATCTCGGCGACCGACGCGCTCGATGACTTGCTCGTGCGCATCGACGCCCCTGGCCTTTCGCTTGTGACCTTGGCGCTTAAGGTGTCTCAGCGCACCGGTGCTCCGCTTGCCGACTTACTGTCCGAGGCGTCGAGCATGGTGGGGGAGCGCATTGAGCTCAAGCGCCGCCTGGATGTTAAGACGTCGCAGGCTCGCATGTCTGCGCATATGGTCGCGGCGATGCCGACGGGCATGTGCGCGGTGTTGGCGCTGCTTTCGGCAGATTTTCGTCGCGGTCTTGCGACGCCTGCCGGCGCGGGCGCTGTGGTGCTGGGTCTTGCCCTCAACGCCGTTGCCCTGGTGGTTATCCGGCGCATTATGCGGGTGGAGCTATGAGCGCCCCGGTTGCAGTTGCGGCTTGCCTGTGCGCTCTGAGTGTATTTGTCGCGACGGGTTTGGATCGGGCGGATGCACGCAAGATCGCAGAGGCCTGCAAGCGCGAGGCGGTGCTGGTCGCTGCCGCGGGTCGCTCGGTGGTCGATGCTCTGGCCGCGCGAATGAAGGGCGCGGTTGGAGCGGGCGGCCCGGCGCGAGTATCGCTCGGCGAAGTGTCCGAGATGATCGATGTTGTGCGCTTGGGTCTTTCGGCCGGTCTTTCGTTTGATGCGGCGCTTGAGATTTTCTGCGCCAACCGCCGGTCAGTGCTGGCTCTTCGACTTGAGCGGGCCTGCATGGCGTGGCAGGTGGGCGTGGGCACGCGTGAGGACGAGTTGTTGGCCGCCGCACGCGACCTGGACGTGCGAGCGCTCGAGACCTTTGCCATCACGGTGGGGCAGGCGCTCGCTCTGGGTGCCCCACTTGCCGAGACGCTGGCCGCTCAAAGTCGCGAGATCCGTGCGGCTCATCGCGCCGCGGTCGAGCGCGAGATCGAGCGTGCGCCCGTCAAGCTGCTGATTCCCACCGGCACACTCATCTTGCCGGCGTTGCTTCTGTCCATATTGGGCCCGCTGTTGGGAGCAGGCGGGATGATGTAGGGAGGAATACATGAACACGATGACTGACGTTGCTGGCAAGGTCTGGAGCTGGGCTGTTTGCCAGTCAATTCGCGCTCGCCAGCATGCCGGGGAGCTACTGCAGGAGGAGAGTGCGCAGGGCACCACCGAATACGCCATCTTGGTCGGCGTGCTCGTGGTGATCGCCATCATTGCCATTGTCGCATTTAAGGGCAAGGTCCAAGATCTATGGAACGCTATCAGCGAGGGCATCAACAGCCTGTAGAGGGCGCCCGTCCCGCTGGCGCGTTGCTGGTACTCGCCTGTGCAGTCGTGGCGGTGGCAGTGGCGGTTTGGGGGCTTAACGTAGCACGGCAACAACGTTTAGAAACTGCCACGGATGCGGGTTCGGGCTTAGCTGCGGCGTCTCAAAAAGACGACACGCGAGATGCGGGCGATTCGGATGTCGCTGTCACGGCGCAAACCTTTCTGCGGACGCTCGACAAGCGGTCTGGCACTGCGACGGATTCGCCTGAGGACAACGCGATTGCGGTCCGGCTTGCATGGTCCGAGGACCGACCGATGACCGAGGCAGCGGCGGATATGTTACGCGCCTACCGCGAGGTGCCAACGGCCCAGCTCGCCCTGAGCGGCTATCTCGATATTAAGGGTAGCGTATGGGGCGCCATCGTGCGCGATGGGCGCGGCTGGGTCGATATGGTGACGGTTGCCGCGGATACTGGCGATGCTTCGTGTCGTCTGCGCGCCGTGCGCCTGGTCCCGCAAACAATAAGCTCAAAGGAGGGATCGTGAAATGCATGGCGTTCTGCGTGAAGAGGTTGCCCAAGCAACGGTCGAATACGCCATCGTCACGGTGGCGCTGTTATCGATCGTGCTGGCGATCGCGGGGCTTTGGCGTGCTGGCACCGATGGGCGCTTGGCGGCGCTGGTTGAGCGGGCGGCATCTCATGGCGTTGCCTCGACGTCGGTTATCGACGCCGCTGCGGGCGCTAAGGACATCGCGTTGTATTGATATCGCGCGCGAGGACCGGGCGCAGTCTACGGTCGAGGCCGCTTTTTTGCTGCCGACGTTTCTGACGCTCATCCTGTTGGCGCTGCAGCCGCTGTGCCTGCTCTATACACGCGCGGTCATGGAGTCTGGCTCCGCCGAGACCGCGCGGCTCATGACCACGACGACGGCGGAGGACGACGATCTTAAGGAGTTCACCCGCCGCCGGCTTGCCGCAGTGCCCAACGTTTCGATCTTTCATGCCGGCGGGCCGTTGTCGTGGGATATCGAGCTTGGCCGGGCCGGTGCGGGTGGCGTCTCGTCCGTGTCCGTTTCCGGCGAGGTCAAGCCGTTACCTGTGATCGGTGCGTTTGCGCAGGCTATGGGTTGTACCGCCGAGGGCGGCTACGTTGAGCTCAAGGTCGATGTCTCGTATCAATCGCGTCCCGAATGGCTGGAGGGAGATTATGATTCGTGGATTGCTGCATGAGATTAAGCGTTTCTGGTCTAGATGCGTTTTGACGCGCCGTCCGAGCTGCCATCGCAAGCGAGGCGGCTTTATGGGTCGAGCCGGTATCGACCTGTTTATCGAAGACGGTGCCTACACCACGCTTTCCTCTGCGGTGGTCATATTGGTGGTGCTCACGCTGCTGTTTTCGTCGACGGCGGCGATATGGAGCATGTCGCGCGCGGGGGACACCCAGGTGGCTGCCGATAGCGGCGCGCTGGCGGGCGCCAATGTGGTGTCGTCCTATCACACGGCTGCCACGGTGGTGGATGCGAGCATTTTGAGTTTGGGCCTAGCGGGGTTTGCCACGATCGGGACGGGCCTGGTCGCCATCCTCATCCCGGGTGCCGAACCAGTTGCCGGCAATATGGTCGACACCGGGATTGAGATTATTAAAACGCGCAACAAGTTTGCCAAAAGCGCATCGGAAGGCTTACAGAAAATCGAGACGGCTCTGCCGTATCTGATCGCCGCGCGTGCCACGCAGGCGGTGTCGGCGCAGGATACCGATAGTGTGACCTATACCGGTACGGCGCTTGCCGTGCCCAAGACATCCGAGTCGGACTTCGCTGCGCTCGAGGGGTCCGAGATCTCGACCGATGCCATTAAAGGCACATCAGATGATTTGGAGCGTGCGGCCGAGGAGCTGCGGAAGGCTTCTGAGGACACGGCAAAGGCTAAAGAGCGCGCTTGGCTGGCGGATTGTGGTGGGTCGGACAAGGGCTCGGTCAGCAGCTGTTCTTGCATGTGGGAGCGTGCGAAAAGCCTAGCGGATCTCTCTGGTGCTCAAAATCCACATTACGCTTCGAGCGTTACGTGGGAGCCGCAAGTGGCGCTCGATCGCGCGAAGGCCTACTATCGCCAGCGCCTGGCAAATGAGAAACCGCTTGGCGAGGGTCCGGAAAAACAGGCAGATTCTGCTGCACGAAAGGTGTTCTTCGCTTATGCGAGTGAAGAAGTCGAGCGGGCATATATAACTGAAAAGGACGGCAAAGTTTCCGCCCGCATCCCTTTCCTTCCGCGAAATCCAGATGAGGCGAGGACGACTGAACTCTATACCGATGCACGTTGGCCCACGAGTGAAGTAGATAAAGTTACCTATTTGCATTATGGGACTGACTGTCCAAATTACAAAAAAGGAAAGCCGGGTGGGCTGGCATCCGTCGCAGATTTTGACGGTCACGAAACGTGTAGCGAATGCCATTTCGGTGTGTCGTCTTTAGGGTACGTTGCGATTGCAACGACTTCTGTCGAAAGGGGCTTCGAATACCACTTTGACAAGTTCAAAGACGCCCTGGAAGACTACGTTAAATGCCGCAACAAAGAACTCGAACTTGAGCGCCAGACCGAGGATGAGGCCGACCGTGCGGGCAATGCGTTTGACCAGGCCATTAAAGCGCTTTCGGGCGAGCGCCCGCGTATCGCTCCGCCCGGTCGCAACGGCGTGGTCGCCTTTGCGGTTTCGGGTGCCATCTCGAGCCCCGATGAGCTCAACTCTTCGTTTAACACGGCAGTCAGGCTTGGCGATCGCGGTGCTATCTCTGCCGCGGTGCTGGCGCCCGATGAGGCGACGGCGCAAAACAACGTGCTTTCGCGATTTTTCTCGACATTGAAGGAACGCTTGGGCGGCGTTGCCGGCGTACTCGATGGCGTCATGGATGTTTGGGGACGGCTGCTTGTGGGATACGGAGACATCCAAGGTTCGGCCGACGAACTTATGGACGAGATGATTAAAGGCCTAGGAGGGGGCAGCGGCGCGTTGGGCTCCATCGCATCGTGGCTCGGCGATACCGTTTCGGCGTCCGTGGCGGCGTTGGGTCTGGAACCGTGCGACTTGCGCCT
>CAUBWQ010000046.1 GCA_958439775.1 uncultured Collinsella sp.
CCACGTCGGTCGCGGCTTTTGGGCCTTCCGCGATGTGCAGGAGCGCAAGTGGGACTCGCCGTACAAGGACTGGTTCCACATTAGCTTTGACGGCGATTCCTGCTATGGCGATGGCTTTTGGTACGAGGGCTGGGAAGGCCATTTTGAGCTTGTGAAGCTCAACCTGCAAAATCCCGCTGTGGTCGATTACCTGCTCGAGTCCGTGCGCCGCTGGGCCGAGGTCTTTGGCGTCGACGGCCTGCGCCTGGACGTTGCCTATATGCTCGACCGCGACTTTATGCGCCGCCTGCACGCCTTTACCCGTGAGCTCAAGCCCGACTTTGTGCTGATCGGCGAGACGCTCCACGGCGACTACAACCAAATCGTCAACGACGAGATGCTCGACTCCTGCACCAACTACGAGTGCTACAAGGGCCTGTACTCCAGCTTTAACTCGGTCAACATGTTCGAGATCGCCCATTCGCTGCACCGCCAGTTTGGCGGCGATCCGTGGTGCATCTACCGCGGCAAACATCTGCTGTCGTTTGTCGACAACCACGATGTGCCGCGCCTGGCAAGTATCCTCACCGACAAGTCGTGTCTGCGTCCCGCCTACGGCATGCTCTTTGGCATGCCGGGCATCCCGTGCGTCTACTATGGCAGCGAGTGGGGAATTGCCGGCGAAAAGGGTGGCCCCGATGGCGACTGGGCGCTGCGACCTGCGCTCAATGAGCCTGCGCCCAACGAGCTGACGGCGTTCATCACGCAGCTTGCGCACCTTCGCTCGGCCGACGACGCGGCTGCCCGTGCTCTCAACTACGGTGCCTATCGCAACGTGGTGATCCAGAACAAGCAGCTGCTGTTCGAGCGCGCTTGTGACGGCGCGACGGTACTCGTGGCGGTGAATGCTGTGGGTGAGCCTTACACCTTTGGCGCCGGCGAGCTCAACGGGTCCTTCGTCGACCTGCTTGCCGACGATGCGCCCACGGTCGAGCTGACGGGTACCCTTGAGCTTGCACCCTACGAGGTGCGCTATCTGTTGAGAGCCTAGCCCATGGCCGTATCTGACGAGGGCTATCAACATATTGAGCATGGGTTTGAGCCCGTGTTTGACGAGCACTCGCGCGTTTTGGTGCTCGGGTCGTTTCCCTCGGTGCTTTCGCGCGCCAATTCCTTTTATTACGGCAACCCTCAGAATCGCTTTTGGCGCGTGATGGCCGCGTGCCTCGGTGTGCCTGTGCCGCCCAACGAGGGCGACCCTTTGGCAAGCGGTGAGCCCGCGACGCTTGATGCCTCCATTGCCGCCAAGCGGTCCATGCTGCTGAACGGCGGCGTGGCCCTGTGGGATGTGATCGAGAGCTGCGACATTAAGGGTTCGAGTGACGCCAGCATCAAAAACGTCGTTCCGGCGCATGTCGAGCGCATTACCGGCGCAGCTCCTATCGAGGTCGTTGTCTGTAACGGCGGCACGGCAGGGCGGCTCTACAAGCGCTATCTACAAGAGCGCACCGGGCTGCCGGCCATCGTTCTGCCGTCGACAAGTCCCGCCAATGCGGCATGGCGCCTGGAACGCCTTGTCGAGCGCTGGCGCGAGGCCGTTGACTGGGCTGTAATTTAATTTAGATTTTTGTTTGAGCGTGGGCGCCCAGACGTTTCAGAACGCCTCGCCAGATCGGCGCGGGCACGGCTGGCTCGGCGCAAACCATGCCGTCGGCGTCGACGTTGGCGGCATTGCCGCCGCCAAGTCGCTGTGCATGCTTGACGGAGCAGCCCATGCGCACGGCGCCCACGAGCTTGTCCATGGCCTCAGAAAACGGTCGCCGCAAGAGTCCCATGCGCGGAGAGCGACGAAGCGCCGCAATGCCGCTGCCGGCGCAGATGGCAACGCCGCCACACCACAATTGGCCATGGCGCTCACATGCCTTGTGCAGGCGAACGGCGGTCCCACGCGCCTGCTCAGTGCCCTCTTGTGCGGCTCGAATCGCGACATAGACGCGCGTTCCCGTACCGCCAAAGCGCTCAAGCGCCTGCTCGATGGCTGTCAACGTCTCATCGTCAGCCACATCTTCAATGGCCAGCACGATGCCATCGGCAACGCTGCCGGCGTCATTTGCCTTCAAGTCGACCGGGCGGGGGAGTGCGGTGCCGGAAAGTTGAGCATAGGCGGCGATGGCATCCTGCAGGTCCCAGAGCAAAAACTCAAGATCGGCGCTATTGGGAATGCTGATATACGCAATGGTTTGCAGCGTTTTTGGTACATCGCCGCGCGCGGTCGTCTCCATGCCATCTCCTTTCCGGCTCGTTTCCGTTTAGGTTACACCGTCTGGTGGCGCCCCGCCGCGCTATCCTAGTGCAACCCTTACGAAAGGAACGCCATGCGTCTGCCCATGAATACCTCGCTTGCCATGCTCAAGCCCTCCGGTATCCGCCGGATCAACGCGCTCGCCGCCCAGCATCCGGGGTGCATCGCGCTCGCGCTCGGCGAGCCCGATTTTCCCACGCCCGATGTGATTAGCGCCGAGGTGACCGCCGCACTGGACCGCGGTGACACGCACTATCCGCTCAACAACGGTCGCCCCGCCCTGCGTGAGGCGTTGTCTGCCTACATGGGGGGCGCGGGCCTTACGTTTTCGGCCGACGAGGTCATCCTGACCGACGGCGCGACCGAGGCCCTGTCGGCAACATTCATGGCCATGCTCAACCCCGGCGACGAGGTCATTATCCCCACGCCGGCCTTTGGCCTGTACGAGAGCATCGTCGTGGCCAACCACGCCAAAGCGGTCTTTTTGGATACGGAGCCTGCGCAATTTCAGATTGACGAGGATGCGCTTCGTGCTTGCGTGACGCCGGCGACCAAGGCCATCGTCATCTGCACGCCCAACAATCCTACAGGCTGCATCCTCAACGCAGCATCGCTCGACGCCGTGGCGCGCGTAGCGGAGCAGGCGGGCATCTACGTGATCTGCGACGACGTATACAACCGCCTGGTCTACGTGGACGGCTACGAGCGCTTTGCCCAGCGCCACCCGGAGCTTCGTGAGCAGACGGTAGTCATCGAGAGCTTCTCCAAGCCCTGGGCTATGACCGGCTGGCGTCTGGGCTGGCTCGCAGCAGCGGCACCCGTCATCGCCGAGATCGCAAAAGCTCACCAATACCTAGTATCGAGCGCCGTCTCCTTCGAGATGGACGCCGCGGCCCGAGCCCTGACCGTCGACCCAACCCCCATGCTCGAAGTCTACCGAGCCCGTCGCGAATGCGTACTCGCAGCCTTAGACGCCATGGGCCTCGACGTAGTAGAGCCCGCAGGAGCCTTCTACACTTTCCCGAGCATCAAAAAATTCGGTCTAACCAGCGAAGACTTCTGCATCAAAGCCATCAAAGAAGCAAACGTAGCCCTAGTCCCGGGCGACTGTTTCGGCACCGAAGGCCACATCCGCCTAAGCTACTGCGTCTCCGACAAAGACCTAGACGAAGGACTAGCCCGCCTGTCCAACTTCGTTTCAACCCTGTAGCCCTCAGGGACGCAACACATCAGCCCACCGACCCAAGCATTATGAGTGGGGGCGTCAGCCAACGAAAACCCGGGCTGCCCAAAGTCAACGCAGGCACGCGCCGCCGAAGGCCAGGCACAAGGTTTTCGTAGATTCCGCACGAGCCGAAGAGCACTTAATGTGCTCTTCGTGCGAGCCAGGACTTGACCGAGCGAAAACCTTGCGCCTGGCCTTTGGCAGCGCGTGCCGGATGGTGGAATTGTGTGCAGCCCGGTTTTCCGTTGACCGACGCCGGGGTCCCCGCCATAATACTTTCGGTTCACGCACGAATCCGCTGCCAGAGACAGCCGGCGCAAACGGGTCTTACCCGCGAGCTTAATGGGATATCCCGCCAGCCGAGGTGGTCGAGTAGATATGTCTTCTCGCCCCCGTCGCTCATGCAGCGCGGGGGCTTTCTTTTTGGACATGCCCCCGTCACGTCCTTGTGGCGGACCGTGCCCGGAAAGAATTCGAGGAGGTGTAATTCATGCCCCAGCAGTACAAAATCGACAAGGTTGCAGAGATCGAGTCCCGTATCGCCGAGAACGCCGGTCTGTTCGTCGTCAACTACAACGGTCTGACGGTTAAGCAGGCTCAGGAGCTGCGTCATCAGCTTCGCGAGTGCGGCGCCGAGATGAAGGTCTACAAGAACAACCTGGTCAAGATCGCTCTCAAGAACCAGGAGCAGCCCGAGCTCGACGAGATCCTCGCCGGCCCCGTCGCTTATGTGTTCTACGAGTCCGAGCCGGTCGAGGCCGCTAAGGCCCTTAAGGACTTCTCCGCTCAGTCCAAGGGCGTCCTTGAGATCAAGGGCGGTATCTCCGACGGCAAGGCCGTTTCCGCTGATGATGTTAAGGCTATCGCCGAGCTGCCCACCAAGGATCAGCTTCTCGGCCAGATCGCCGGTCTCATCTCCGGTTTCGCTCGCGACATCGCTGTCTGCGTCAACGGCGTTTCCTCTGGTCTCGCTCGTTCGATCCAGCAGGTCTCCGAGCAGAAGGCAGCCTAGTTGCTGTTTTCACCCGCGGCGGCAACGCCGCACCCCTGGCGCATTCGCGCCGTGTTTTAACTGATCTCCGTGCATTCGCACGGAAACCGAAAGGACTTAGAAATGGCTAAGCTTACCACCGATGAGATCATCGATGCTCTTAAGGAAATGACCCTTCTCGAGGCTTCCGAGCTCGTCAAGGCTATCGAGGACACCTTCGGCGTTTCCGCCGCTGCTCCTGCCGCTGTTGTCGCCGCTCCCGCTGCTGGCGCTGCTGAGGCCGAGGAGAAGACCGAGTTTGACGTCGTGCTCGAGGGCTTCGGCGACAACAAGATCCAGGTCATCAAGGCCGTCCGTGAGCTCACCAACCTTGGCCTGAAGGAGGCCAAGGAGGTCGTCGAGGGCGCTCCCAAGGCTGTTCTCGAGGGTGCCAAGAAGGAGGACGCCGAGGCTGCCAAGGAGAAGCTCGAGGCTGCTGGCGCTGCTGTCACCCTCAAGTAATCAGGCTTTCTCGCCAGATTTCTTTACAGACGGGGCTCGCTATGCGAGCCCCGTCTTTTTTGTTTTTGGCTCCTCATTCCCATTGCTCGGCACGCAGAGCATCGTTGTCTTCGCCGTGCCATTCCCGTTACCGCTGGGGCGTAAAATTGCACCATTCGAGCAATAATTTGCGTTGACCTGCTGAAGAATTGCGTTTGCCTTACGGCGACGTATGTCTCCGGCGGTAAGATACTTCGGTATCGCAATTTGGTCTGCGGCCGCCGTGCCGCACGCACAGGGCGCATTCTGCGCCTGCGAAAGGATCCTTGAATAACATGAAGGCAATCATCCCCGCCGCCGGTCTTGGCACGCGTTTTCTGCCTGGCACCAAGTGCACGCCCAAAGAGATGCTGCCGGTGCTCGACAAGCCGGTCATTCAGTATGTCGTCGAGGAGGCGCTCGACCCCGAGGAGGTCGATGACGCCATCATCGTTACCTCTCCCGGTAAGCCCGAGCTGCTGAGCTACTTCCAGCCCGATCGCTCGCTCGAGAATCTGCTGCGCGAGCGCGGTAAGGACGCCTACGCCGACGCCGTCGCCCATGCGGGCGGTATGCCGGTCGACTTCCGTTATCAGTACGAGCCCAAGGGCCTCGGCCATGCTATCCGCTCTGCTGCCGACGCCGTGGCAGGGGAGAACTTCCTGGTTCTTCTGGGCGACTACGTTGTGCCTAATCGCGACATCTGCGACAAGATGCTCGCCGTTTCCAAGGAGCACGGTGGAGCTTCGGTTATCGCCGTCGCTGCTTGTTCGCCCGAGGAAGTCAGCCGCTACGGCGTTATCGCCGGCGAGCGCGTCGGTTCGCTCGAGGGCGCCGAGGACGTTGCCGATGCAGAGCCGGGCGCTGTCTGGCGCATCGGCGGTCTGGTCGAGAAGCCCGCTCCCGAGGCGGCTCCGTCCAACCTGTACATTGTCGGCCGTTATCTGCTGAGCCCGCTGGTCATGGACCTGCTCGCCGATCAGCAGGCCGGCAAGGGCGGCGAGATCCAGCTCACCGACGCCATGGCCCGCTCGCTCGATCGCGAGGCCATGTACGCTGTCGTCATCGACCCGCTCTCGGGCTACGACACCGGCACCCCGTCTGGCTGGATGGCCACCAACGCCCTCATGGCCGCAAGCGATCCTCGCTTTGCCAGCGCCTTCTGGGACGCCATCGACGAGCGCGGCGGCTTGATGCGCAAATAAGCCTTCGGGCATCGACATTTACGGGTGCGGACTTCGGTCTGCACCCGTTTTTTATAAGAGCTGCGATTGCTGGCTCTCTGTTCACAGAAAATATATGAACAGATGTTCGATACACATACATCTACCTGCGTGTTTTCTGCCGAAAAACTTTGCTACTCCAAAAACTCAATCGCGTCAAGGCTTTTCTTGCCCAACGGTCGGTACCTGATAAACTATTAGGTTGCGATAACTGGCGAAGCTATGCCTCGCCAACCCACCGAGCATTTCCGTGAAGGAGGAAAAACCTGGTGACCTACGCATACACTGCCACTGAGCGCAAGCGCGTCAGCTTCGGGAAAATCCCGGAGGCCATGGAGCTCCCCAACCTTATCTCTGTTCAAAGGGAATCCTTTGAGCGTTTTAAGGACGAGGGCCTTCGTGAGGCGTTCAAGGAATCCAGCCCCATCCAGAGTCAGAACCATGTTCTCGAGGTTACCTTCGGCGAGCATCAGTTCGGCGACCCCGCGCACACCGTCGAGGAGTGCCGCGAGAAGGATATGACCTATCAGGCTCCGCTTCTGACCGACGTCCGTCTCACCAACAAGGAGACCGGCGAGATCAAGGAGCAGCTTGTCTTTATGGGCGACTTCCCCATGATGACCGATCAGGGCACCTTTATCATCAACGGTACCGAGCGTATCGTCGTCTCCCA
>CAUBWQ010000047.1 GCA_958439775.1 uncultured Collinsella sp.
AAGATCGCCGGCTTTTTGCGTCTGTCGCTGCCCGTTCGCGCTTTTGTTGCCGCACATGCGGACGAGTTGCCGACGATGCCGGACGAGGCGATGATTCGCGAGGTACACGTGTATGGCATGGCGGCGCGCGTGGGGGATCAAGGCCAGGCAGCCCAGCACCATGGATTGGGACGGTCGCTGGTGGAGCGTGCGTGCCATATTGCTCGGGACGCGGGCTATGCGCGCATCAACGTGATCAGCGCGATTGGTACGCGCGAGTACTATCGCCATTTGGGTTTTTACAATCATGGACTCTATCTGCAAAAGGAGCTCTAGATGAACAAGCCGAGTGTTTCTGCCGGCGTCGTTGCCGGCGTTGCTCTGGGAGCCGCGGCGCTTGGTGCGGCCGCCGTCGCTGTTCGTGCTGCCTGTCTGCAGGTTGCGCGAACCCGCAATGGGTTGGCGCGTGTGAAGCGCGTGCACGACGAGGGCGGCGACGAAGTCCGCGTATTGGTACAAGGCGGCGTCTACCAAAGTGCAAGCTACGTTGGCGAGCGTTGGGCGGAGCCCGTCTTTACGTACTATCGTTCGTTTGACGACGTGTTTGAGGCCGAGGATGCGATGCGCGACGCTTACGGTCACGGTATCGACCGCATGCTTATGCTGGGCGGCGGCGGGTTTGCCTATCCCAAGTTCGCGCTGATGTCGCACGAGGACTTGTGCATGGACGTTATCGAGTATGACGGAGAGATTACGCGCCTAGCGCGCCGCTGGTTCTACCTGGACGAGCTGGAGCGTGCGGTGGGCGACCGCTTGCGGGTGATTACCGCTGAGGCTCGCTCGTATTTGGGTGTGACGAGCGTGGGCCATCGTCGCTACGACGTGGTCGTGAGCGATTGCTTTGGCGGTGTCGAGCCCGTACGCGAGCTGGCGACGGTTGAGGCGTTGCGTTTGGTGCGAGGCAGCCTGAACCCCGGGGGTATCTACGTTGCCAATATCGTGAGCGCAAACGAGGGGAGCGACGTAACGTTCCTGCGCGATTGCGCCGCCACGGCGCTCGAGGTGTTCGCCCACGCCTGGGTGGTCCCATGTGGCGATGCAGAGTTCGGCGGCGAGGAGAATTATCTGCTCATCGCCAGCGACGGCGACTACGCCTTTGCCGAAGCTGTGCCCTTCGACCCCGACTTCCTCGGCCCCGTCCTTCACGACAAGTAAGTCTCCCCGTCCCAAAAAGGACTGGTCTTAGGCGTGGTCGCGCCAGCTGAGGACGCGCTGCTTCATGCCCTCGATGTCGAGCACGCCTTCGGCGAAGCCTTTGCGCACGAGCTCTTCGGGAACAAACTCGTCGTAGCGGTCAAAATAAGGCACCTCGCCGGGATAGACGAGCTCGATGGGATCGAAGTCTTTCTCGGCCTCGGCGGCGAGCACCTCAAAGAACGTCTCCTCGTCGGCCTTCATTTTAAACTGCATAAAGTACGGGCGTGACGGGTCGAGTCCGCGAAGGCCCAGCTCCGCGGCACATTTAATCTTGAGCATGCGCTCGAGTGCCAAAAAGGCGTAGCTGTCCAACCAGGGGAAGAGCACCCAGGTGTCGCCACCCAGGTTGATGAGCGGCTTAGTTCCCGCGCCCGAAATCTCGGCCGTATGGCGAGCCTGCGCCAGACGGGCCCGCGCGTTACCCATCAGGTACGGATACGCCGCGTGCTCGTTGAGCGCCTTGCGCATACGCTCGAGTACGTGTGTATTGATGTCACCGGGGCAGTCGCCAAAGTATGCCGGCACACGACCTTTGACTTGCGTGGCAAAGACGGTGTGTCGCTTCCAGTCCACTTCCTCGACAATCCAGCAGTGTCCGGCGATGGCGATGCGCTCGCCGGGCGGTGGCGGATTGACGATCGTGCCCAACTCGGCCGACTCGCTGCGAACGGTGAACTCCTCGTTTTCCTGGAATACGGCGTAGAACTTAAAGTTGTTGATGATGCGCTCGCCCGCGAGACCCACGATGAGCCCGCCACCTTCGGTGACCTGGATATGGTCGATCTTAATGAGGTGGCGTAGCAGCACACGGTAATCGTCTGCCGAGACACGGTGGAAATAGCTGAGCGTGAGCACGCGCTGGGCAAGTTCGGCCGGCGTGAGCTCTCCGGTGCTGGCAAGCGTCGACATGGTCTGGTGATAGAGCAGACTGTAGGGGAGTCGATCGAGCTCAGGCGGCTCGACCCACTTTTCCTCGCGATAGAGTTGTACGAGCGCGATGCCTTGCAGGAGCTTCCACGGGATGGTCTCGGGCATCATCGTGCGCGGCTCGGGCTCTTCCTCGCGCATGACGAACCACATCTCGGGCGGAAGATCGCGGCGCCCCGTGCGGCCCATTCGCTGCAAAAAAGAGCTGACGGTAAACGGCGCGTCGATCTGAAACGCACGCTCCAGACGGCCGATATCGATACCGAGCTCCAGCGTAGAGGTGGTGACGGTCGTTTGTGCCTGTTCCTCGTCGCGCATGAGCTCTTCTGCCGTCTCGCGCAGCGATGCCGAAAGATTGCCGTGGTGGATGAGAAAGCGGTCGGGCTCGTGCCGGCTCTCACAGTAGCAACGCAGCATGGAGCATACGGCCTCTGCCTCTTCGCGCGAGTTGGCAAAGACCAGGCACTTGCGGCCGCGGGTGTGTTCGAAGATATAGCCCATGCCGGGGTCGGCGTTGTCTGGTGCTGTGTCGGTGGGGCTGAGAAGTTTGGCGGTCCTTGGGAGTGGCCTTGCCTCGTGCCCGCTCACGACGTTGACGGCGCTCCTCTTGTGTGAGCTGTCCGCTGTGACGCATGTCTTGGGCGCCGGCGGGCAGTGCCGCGGATGCCGCCGCCTCGATGCGCTCGCACGCAAGCACTTCGGCCTCTTGAGGACCTGTGCCCATGAATCCCCGTTGCTGTGCCTGGGGGCCCGAGTTGTAGAAGTGCTCCATGGAGATGCGCCACACGCGGCGCGGCTCTTCAAAGCGTGGGATAACGCAGTCGCGCCCCGTTCCCTGTGAGAGAAAGGCACCCGTGCGCTCGGGGTCGCCGATGGTGGCCGAAAGGCCAATGCGTCGAGGTTGCACGCCGGCCATGCGCGAGAGTCGCTCGATAAGGCAGAGCGTCTGCCCGCCACGGTCGCCGCGCATGAGCGAGTGGACCTCATCGATGACCACATAGCGCAGGTCGCAAAACATGCGCGGGATCGCCATGTGCTTATGGATTAAGAGCGCCTCGAGTGACTCGGGCGTAATCTGCAAGATGCCGTTCGGTTTTTTGATGAGCTTAGCCTTGTGCGACTGCGAGACATCGCCATGCCAGTGCCAGACAGGGATATCGGCCTCTTCGCACAGGTCATTGAGACGGACGAACTGATCATTGATGAGTGCCTTGAGGGGGCCAATGTAGAGGGCACCAACGCTTGCGGGCGGGTTCTCCCAAAACTCGGTCAGGATGGGAAAGAAGGCCGCTTCGGTTTTGCCGGAAGCTGTGGATGCCGTTAGGAGCACATTGTCTTGTGTGTTAAAGATGGCGTCTGCCGCCGCAACCTGGATAGAGCGCAGGCTCTCCCAATCGTGGGAGTAGATGAAGTCTTGGATAAACGGGGCGTAGCGGTCAAAGGCGTTCACGGGGCCTCCTCTCAAAAACGAATCTCTCAACGCGGCTGGCAACGGCTTGCTGCATTACAGTCTCAACGTTCGCCCAGATAAAACCTGCCAAAATAAACCTGTCCCTTTTTGGCAGGTTAGATGGTGAATTCGGCGAAGTTACGGTCGCCGCCTGCGGTGCCGGTGTCGCCTGTTGCTGCTGCCGGCACCAGCGCGTCGCCGCCGACGCTTTGCAGCAGCTCGGCTACGTTGGCGTCGGGGTTCTGGCATAGGATGTCGAGCAGCTCGATAAAGTCGCGAATGACTTCGCGCGGCGTCAGATGTGTGTCGGCTCCCACACGACCGAACTCGATCTTGAGGAAGTCCACCAAGTCGTTCTCGGTAAGCGTGGGCGTCCAGCCAAAGTAGCCGGCGTGAATTTGCATGAGTTTTTCGATCAGCACCAGCAGCTCCTCGTAGGTGAGTGGCTGCAGACGGATGATGGGCGCGAGCATGTCCTTAAGGTCCTCGCGTGCAAAGCGGCCTTGAGCGAGTCGGCTGCGCAGGGCCTCGTAGGAGAACACGCCGCGGCGGCGGTCTTCGATGGAGGTTGGCGTGCCGCCCATGATCATGCCCAGGTACTGCGCCTTGCCCTGGAGTGTGTCGTTGTACATGGTCAGGATCTTCTCGTAGTTGTACTGGCGCGTGATCGCGTTGGGAATCTTATACAGATTCACGAGCTCGTCGATGAGCACCAACATACCCTTGTAGCCGCTGCAGACCAAAAAACGCGCGATGAGCTTAACGTAGTCGTACCAGTCGTCATCGCTGATGATGGTCGAGGAGCCCAGCTCGGCGCGAGCCTCGCTCTTGGTACGGTATTCGCCGCGGATCCATTTGGTCACGCGGCTCATGGCTTCTTCGTCGCCCTCGGATACGGCCGTGCGATAGCGGCGGAGCATGCGGGTGAAGTCGAAGCCGTGGACCATTTCCTCGAGCGGGGCCAGTTGGGCATTGACGACCGACTCGTCGACGTCGGCGTACGAGGCGACCCAGCGATCAAGAATAAGGTTGAGCGCACCGCCCTCGGGGCGCGTCTTGGTCGATATATTGCGTATGAGCTCGCGGTAGGTGGCAAGGCCCTGCCCCTGCCCGCCCTGCAGACGGCGCTCGGGGGATAAGTCTGCATCGGCGACGACGAATCCCTCACCCATGGCGTGCGTGCGGATGGTCTGGAGCAAAAAGCTCTTGCCGGCGCCGTAACGACCGACCAGAAAGCGGAAGCTCGCACCACCGTCGGCGATGAGACTCAGATCGGTGAGCAGGGCGCGGATCTCGACCTCGCGCCCTACGGTAATGTAGGGAAGGCCGATGCGCGGGACCACGCCGCCCTTGAGCGAGTTGAGAATGACGGCAGCGACGCGCTTGGGCACGCGGGGTGCTGCGGATGCGGTATCACTCATGGTCTAGGTATCCTCTCACGTCTGCTTCGTAGTCCTCAATAATCTGCGGCCCTGCCGCGCTAAATTCAATTACGGTGTCGCCCACCAGGTCAAAGAGCGCCTCGTTGATGGTATCGACGAGCATGTCCTCGCTCTGTCCCGAGTGCGCCACTGCCGATGTCGCTTGCGCTGCGTTTTGCTCGAGCAGTGCGCGCAGATACGCGGTTGCGGCGGGTGCGAGTTCGCTCGCGGCGTCAGTGGGCGCAGCCGCTGCGCGCGGGGGCGTCGGCGCAAGAAGCGGCGCCACGACACCAAACTGTTCGGTGGAAATGGTTGGCTCGTCGGCCTCGTCCTGCTCTGCGGCCGCCGTGACCGGCTCGACAAACGCGTCTGCTGCGGGCTCGGCTTTCGGCTGCTCGGAGTCCACCGTATCGACCTCTGCGAGCACATCGTCCTCGCGCTCCTCATCGATCAAAAGCGCCTCACGCGTTTGTGCGGCGGCGCTCCGAATGTGTCCCAGCTGACTCAAATCGATATCGATCTTGACGGGCTGGTGTGCGGCGTCCCACGAAAGCCATGCCATGATCTCGTCATCGATGATCTTGGCCAGATATTTGGGGACCTTCTCCTCCTTCAGGGGGTGGGTGGGGTCTAGGGCCAGGCGTAGGCGTTGGTCGCAGGCGCGCATCATCTCACCAAGCTTGCTGCTTTTTTGCCTGCTGCCGTGAATTCGCATGCATTCCCAAAAGCCGTTTTGGCAGCGGTAGATGTGAATGGGGTCCAGGCGATATTCGCAGTCCTCGTGGCGCTCGGGCGCAAAGAATACGGCCGAGGCAAACATGGTGTAGGGCATGGCCGTCTCCTCCCCAAATAAGCTCGCCACGATGTCGGTCTTTCGGTGCGTGTCATAGTAGCGCGCCATACGGACATACACGGCGCACGCCACGTGGCGCAGATCGCGGTGGTGGCTGCGGTCGAGCCGCGAGTTACTTAGGTTGTACGTGGAGAGGGCGTTGATGGCGGCCATGAGTCGCTCCTCGCGCACCTCATCGGGCGGAAGGGGGAGCGTGGGCTCGGAGGTTTTGCGACGCTTAGGGGTCTGGCCGGACGGTGCCGGTGCTGGTACAAGGTCTCGCGCTGCGCGGCGTAGCTCGATAAGGGCGTTATCGAACATGACGGTTTTAGAGTCGCGAAGTAGCTTGGGGTCGAGTCCGTGGAAAACGGCGTAATCCTGCAGCCACACGCGCGCAAACCGGTCGATGCCGGGCTCGAAGGCGCGATAGACATCCCAAAAGGCCTTGATCTTGTTAAAACCTTCGAGCGGATCATCTATGCCAATGCCGCAAATCAGCTCATAGAGATACAGAAAGGCAAAGGATGTAGACGTTTCCTCGACGGTTCCGCGGCGCACTTGGGCACGCCAGGTAAAGTAGCCGCGCAACTGCCGGTCGCTCATGGCATTGTAGGTGGGAAAGTACGACTTAAAGGTGCCGTTGTAGGGACAGTCGTCCTCAAAGTCGGCCATCAGCAAGCCTTGGCGGTAGAAAAGCTCGGCCTCCGATAGCCAGCGGCCCGCGCCGCCCTTGGGGTCATCCTGCCAGCGCGATATCTCGCGCATCTTGCGGTATTGGTCGGGGAGGAAATTCTGCATCTGTCGGCCGGTTTTGAGAATCGGCTCGTCTGCGTAGATTTCGTTTGAGAAGCGGGCGGACTGATGGGTCCGGGCCTCGGCCATAATGCGCTCGATGAGCATCTTGATGTCCTGATCGGCCACCGCTTCTCCTCTCCTAACGCAGCTTCGGTGACCTCATATCATAGCACAGCATCAAACAGGTGTTCGAGATACTGCTGCGTAGATAGATTTAGAACAGGAGGGCGTAGATGA
>CAUBWQ010000048.1 GCA_958439775.1 uncultured Collinsella sp.
ACGCTAAATCAAAAGAGCGCGCGCCCGTTATCGAGTGGCTTGGTCTTTGAACTAAAGGTGACGGAGCCGCCGTGCTTGTTGTACTTAATGCTGTTGTCTAACAGGTTGATCATAATCTGTCGGATATGGGTGGGACTGCCGATCATGTATGGCCCCGTGGCGTACGGCAGACTATTGTCCTGCATTGTGATGCCGTTACTGGACGCGCGGAGCTTGCACAGCACTAGCGTATCGTCACAGAGCTCTTTGAGGTTAAAAGGCGCATGCTCCAGTGTTAGCTTGCGGTCTTCGATTTTGCCCATCTCGAGGATGTCGTTGATCAGCGAGAGCAGGTGATTGGCGGCAACGCGCGCCTTGGCACGGCTCTCGCGGGCGACTTGCATATCGCCTTCCTTCAATTCCTCGATCTCGATAAGGCCCAGGATGCCGTTGAGCGGCGTACGGATGTCGTGGCTCATGCGCGTGAGGAATGCCGTCTTAGCGGCGTTGGCGGCATCGGCTTTTTTGCGCTCGGTTCGAGCGCGCACGAGCGCCCAGATGAGCAGGACGATGCCGACCGACAACATACCGATGAGGGTAGCTGCAATGGCGGTGCGGTTGCGATAAAGGAATTGAAGCGTGTTGGATTCCTGGGCCGTGTACGACGTGGAGGAGAAATTGCTTGCGGAGAGCGATTCTCCGGCATTGATGATGCCCTTGTTGATGATTCCCAACAGCTCGGGTTTTCCGCGCGAAATCCAGCACGAGAGCTCACAGGTGTCAGGGAGCTCGGTCGTCTCGCAGTCCTCGAGATCGTAACGGTCACCGATGGTTTTTACGCGTGAACTGGGAGCGACGATGCAGTGCGCCGTTCCCTTCCTGAGGGCGTCGAACGCTTCATCGTCGGATTGGTATTCGGTTACGGTCGCTGTGGGGAACAGACTTTCAAGTGCATTTTTGTTGACAAACGATGATTTGGTACAGGCGATGTTCTGAAGGTTTTTGTTCAGGTTGCTGCCGGTGTGGATAGCGGTGAGGGATATGGTTCCCAACGATACCGACTGCACAACGCCTGTTTGCTCGGCAAACCAGTAATCTCGGTATACCGGCAGCGCAACGTCTATGCTTTCCTTTGACAGGGCCTTTGACATCATCTTGTAGCTATCAAAGGCGACGGTTTTGACCGTAATGCCAAATTTATCGTGTAGCGTCGTCGCAAGCGATGCGAGCGAGCCTTCCATTTCGCCGTCTTCGTTCTCGTTGCAGTAGGGGAGTTTGCCCGTAATGTAGCCGAGCGTGATGGTGTTGTCATTTGCTTTGAGCCAGGAACGTTCGGGTCCGTTGAGCGATGATGAGCCGCTGTTTTGGGTCGAGTAGTGAGATTTTACTTCGTCGTTATAGCGTGGGTTGACGCGGGCGATTGCCGTCATGGCAGCATTGATGTCGTCCATCAGGTCGGGGCGGCTTTTGGGAACGGCAAAGTAGTAGTCGTTCGAACCAATGTAGAACATGGGGGAGGCATTGGGCGACGAGATTGTGTCGTTCATGATGACGGCATCGACTTCGTCGTTTACGAGCGCGTCAAAGAGATCGGATCCTCCGTCATACTCCTTGTATGTGCAGGCGATTCCTTCGCTGGCGAGCCATTGCTGGCCAACGAAGGTTTGCATGACGTCGGGGTTGCAACCGATAGTGAGACCCTGGAGTGCTTGAGGGTCACCCTTTGCAAGGTCGTCACGGTCGGGCCTGGCGTAGATGTAGTAGCGCTCGGTGCCCTCGGGGTTCGAGGAAAAGAGCAGCTTTTGGGCACGTTCCTCGGAGTAGGAGATGTTGGGCATGAGGTCGATCTCGCCTGCCTCGAGCATGTCCATAAGCTCGGTGAAGGTGCCGGAGACGTATTCGTACCGCCAGCCGGACGTGTAGTACGACAGGGTCTGGAGGTACTCGTAACCCCATCCCGAGAGACGCTCGCCGGGGGTGCCGTCCTGGAAGCCCTCGTTGCTGACGAGCCAGCCGACGCGGACCGTCTTGACTTGCTGATCGGTATTGGCGGCATAGGCGGGGGCGGGCATGATGGTGCTCAGTACGGCAAGCGCGGCAAGCACAATGGCCAGGGCGCGATATATAACTGAACGAAGGACAGTGGCAGCTCTCACGTGCAATCCTAACGAATTGAGACATTACCGCATAAGGATACCAGCTCAGCCTGCCCAGTCGGCAGCTGTACCGCTAAACGCTCCCGCCCGGCAGTTGGGGACAGTCCCTTTCTGCCGGCACAAAAGGAACGTCCCTAACTGCCGGTTGTGGGACAATACCGAGCGAACGAGATTGGACGTCTGGGAAAAGGGGTCGCGATGAACAGGTTGAGGACGCTTGCCGATGTGTTGCGACAGGCCGGCTTTGCGCGCATCACGGGTCTGTTTCTTATCTTTTACCTGCTGTGCTCGACGGCTGTCTGGCTGTCCGAGCCCACGACCCTCACCTTTGGCGATGGACTTTGGTTTAGCTTTGAGACGGTCTCGACGATCGGCTTTGGCGATATCCCCGCCGAAACGCCGGTTGCCCGCGGCATTACCGTTATCCTAAGCGTCATCAGTATCTTCTATATCGCCATGCTTACGGGCGTGGCGGTGAACTACTGCAATACGCTCATCAAACTGCGCCAAAAGGACACCATGGCGCGCTTTATGGACGATCTTGAGCATTTGGAAGAACTCGACCGCGATGAGCTCGCCGATTTGTCGCGCCGCGTGCGCGAGTACCGTCGCCGGCAACGATAGAACGGGTGCCGCGCGTCACGACGAGGGGGATTGCATATGAACATCACGGTGTACCTGGGCGCGAGCGTCGGCAACGACCCGGCGTTTCTGCCTGCAGTGCGAGAGCTCGGCACGTGGATTGGCACCAACGGGCACGCGCTGGTATACGGCGGGTCCAAATCGGGGCTGATGGGTGCGCTCGCCGATAGCGTACTCGAGGCGGGTGGACACGTGACGGGTGTTGAGCCGAGCTTTTTTATCGAGGCCGAGTTTCAACATGACGGTATCAACGACCTTATCGTGACGAGCGATATGGCGGAGCGCAAGGCCAAGATGATTGAGCTCGGCGATGCGTTCATCGCATTTCCGGGCGGCACGGGCACGCTCGAGGAGATTGCCGAGGTCATGTCAGCGGTGTCGTTGGGACACCTGAGTGCTCCGTGCATCCTGTATAACCTGGACGGTTACTACAACGACCTCAAGGCGCTGCTCGGGCACATGATTGATAAAGGGCTTTCGAGCCCGAGGCGCCAGCACGGCATCTACTTTGCCGACGATTTGCGCGAGATTGCCTCGATTATCAACGGATAAGTCTTGAGCCTGCCCCACCATGACTCCCAATGGTGCCGTTTGCGGCGCAGGTGGTTGGCTCGTTCGGGCAATGCTCGCTCTACAATAAAAGGTATCTATGTCGACTTTGACCGCGGGAGGACCCGATGGATAACCTTGCCAAACCCACGAACCGAGTGCTGTTTTTGGTCAGCGTTGCCGTGACCGGTGCACTCGCGGGTGCTGCAGTCTGGCTCTTCTTCTTTGCGATGGAGCATGGCATCGATTATTTGTGGACCGAGGTCCCGCATATGCTGGGTGTCTCTTCGCCCGAACTCGCCAGCGGCCCGTTTGGCTTTTTGCCGTACCCGTTTTTTGTCTGCCTGCTGGGTGGCCTGTTAATCGGTCTGTACGAAAAGATGACAGGCGCCAAGACCGATGACCTCAACCAGGTGATGGCTAAGGTTAAGCAAGACGGGCGCTACCCGTACGACAACCTGGGCAAGCTTTCGCTCGCGGCATTGCTGCCGCTGCTGTTTGGCGGCAGCATTGGACCGGAGGCCGGCCTGACCGGCGTTATCGCGGGTCTGTGCAGCTGGGTCGGCGACCGCATGCGTCGCTTTGGCGCCGAGTTTAGGGAGCTTACGCTGCTGGGCACCCAGGCTGCCCTGACGGCGCTCTTTACCGCGCCCGTGTTTGGCTTTGTGGCGCCGCTTGCCGGAAGTGCTGACGGCCAGGGTGCCGGCGATGGCGAGGATTCCGAATCCGGTGAGATCACCATCAGGCTGCCCAAGGCGCAAAAGACCGTGGTTTACGGCATCGCGATTGCTGGCGGCCTGGGCACCTACCTGCTGCTCGGCCAGCTCATGGGCGGCGGCATGGGTATGCCGAGGTTCGAGGCTGCCGTGGTGGGCAACCTGGAGCTTACCTGGCTCATCCCTCTGTCGCTGATCGGAACAATTTGCGGCTGGCTGTACTTTGTCTCTGAGCACGCGAGCGAAGCGCTTGCTCATGCAATAGGGGCGCGCCCTGTCGTCAAAGCCATGCTGGCCGGTCTGGCGCTCGCCATCTGCGGCACGGTCCTGCCCTACACCTTGTTTGCCGGCGAGACGCAGGCCGACGTGCTCATGGAAACCTATCTGACCATTCCCGCCGGCGTGCTTATCGCGACCGGTCTCGTTAAGGCCATGCTGACGCCCGCCCTCATCAACCTTGGTTGGCGCGGCGGCCACTTCTTCCCGGTTATCTTCTCGGGCGTAAGCCTGGGCTATGGCCTTGCTATCCTCACCGGCGCCGATCCGGTCTTTTGCGTCGCCGTTTGCACGGCCTCGACGATGGGCGCCGTCATGCGTCAGCCCGTCATGGTCGTGGGCCTGCTGCTCATGTGCTTCCCACTCAAGGGTATCGTCTGCATGATCATCGCCGCCGCCATCGCCGCCGGTATCCCACTGCCCAAGCCGCTGCGCAAGTAGCACGGTGGCGCACGCCGGGGACATGCCGTTTGCCATGGATTTGCGGGGGGCGATCGCGTCCTTCGTGGATTGAGACTCGCGTGCCTACAGGTCGCGTACTCGATAAACCTTGGTGCTGACGGTGCAGCTGATTGCGCATAGCGCGAGGGCCAACACGGCAATTCCTGCGCACAGACAGCCCAGAACGGCAGGATCGGGATTCGCTCCGGCAATCGACATGAGCCAGTTGCTGATGGGGTTGGAGGAACTCAGCATTGCCATGGTGCCGCAGCCAAACAGGGCAAACAGGCCAAGGGATAGGCGCAGCGCCTCCATGTGTCCAAATCGGAAGAACAGCGGCTGTGTCAAGAATACCATCATGAGGGAGATGAGCATCGATGCCGCCGAGGCGGTTGCGATTTCAAAGATCGTCTGGCATGTCGAAGGGATGCCCATGGGGTCGAAGAGCGGAAGGACGAGGATGTTCAGAAGCGTAGCCGCGCATGCCATGACGACCGAGAAGACAACGATGCACAGGTAGCGTGCGCAAATAATGTCTTTGCGCGAGAAGGGCAACGTTGCTCGATAACGCTCCCAGCCGTTTTGGTTATCGTAGCCAGCTAGCGAGTTCATGATTATGATGGGCGACATTGCGCTGACCGCACAGGCGCCGGCGCTCATGCCGGAATCGCCATCCGACGCGTTGGCAAGGGTCAGCACGACAAAGATGAATAGGCCGACGCCCGTGATGCTCGGGATGAGCGTACGAACGATGGCGAGCTCGGACATAAAGGCGCGTTTCATTTCGAAGCCCCTTTCAGCATGAGGCGAAGATAGTCATCAATGGTTGCCCGATCGCAGGGAATCTCGGGAAAGGCCTCGAGCGTATCGCGACGGTTGGGCACGAGCACGTCCACGCTGTAGGCGTGGTGGACGGCACGGGCGCCTTCGACGCAAGCCATAAACTCGGCGGCCTGCGCTTGGGTGCAGTGGGCGATCCCGGCTCGGTCGGTAATGTCCTCGCGCGGCAGGTCAAACACAATCGAACCGTTATCGATGCAGATGACGCGGTCGGCGGTCGAGGTCGGATGTAATGTGGCTCGAGAGCAGCACGCTGTGCTGGCCGTCGGCGACAAAAGCAAGCAGCTCATCGAGCAGTTCCTCGCGTGCCATGGGATCGAGGCCCGCGGTGGCTTCGTCCAAAACGAGCAGTTCGGCCTTGTGACTGAGTGCGCAGACAAGTTGCAGCTTCATGCCCATACCGCGGGAGAGGTCCTTGACCTTTGCCTTGGGATCGAGGCCAAATCGGTTGATGAGGCTAGCGAAGGTGTCGTGGCTCCAGGTGGGGTACGCCGGGCTTACGAGTGCCTCAACTTCGGTCACCTTGAGCGTGGAAGGGAAGGGGCACGTGTCCAGCACGAGGCCGACACGGGCACGTAGACAACGCTGTGTCTCATCGGGCGCATCGGCGCCACAGCGCTGCCCAAACAGGCGCACCTCGCCGGCATCTGGCCAGGCTCCACGGCAAGCGTGACGTCGCGCAGTGAAAAGCGGTCGCTTACAGTGCGTGAGATGCCTTTGAGTTCAAGCAAGTTTTGCATGGTATAGCCTTTCTTGCAGATGGCTACTGCATGGTATCGGGGGCTACCAGGTCGAGCATTTCGTGCAGCTTGTCGCGCGTGACGCCCAAGGCTTCGGCTTGGCTTGCCGCTTTCGCAAGCAGCTCTTCGATATGGCAGAGCTGGTTTTCACGCAAGAGCTCCTGGTTGCCCTCGGCGACAAAACAGCCCTTGCCCTGCACGGTGCAGATAAACCCGAGCTGCTCCAGGTCGGCGTAGGCGCGCTTGGTGGTGATGACGCTCACGCCAAGATCGCTCGCGAGTGCACGGATGCTGGGGAGTTTTGCTCCCGCGGCGAGCGTGCCCGATAAGATCTGAGCTTTGACTTGCGAGGTTATCTGCTCGTAGATGGGCTTGTCGCTCGAATTGGATAGGATGATGTCCACAGCGGCTCCTTAGCTGATGGGCTACACGTGTATATAACCGGTAAGCACAGTATATATACACTATATACAGTTATGCAAGAGACAAATACGGAATAGCCCACCGGCGCCGCGCTTGCTCCAAAACAATCTCAATTTGTAAC
>CAUBWQ010000049.1 GCA_958439775.1 uncultured Collinsella sp.
TCATGTTGAGCTTAAAGTGGAACGGAAAGGCCTTGAGCGACTCGGGCGTATCGGTGATCTCGTACGTTACCGAGGAGCCGTCCTCCGAAACCTCGACCAGCTTGTGCTCGACGATGCGCGCGAGTCCGTGGCGCGGCATCTCGCAGGTGCCGGCCGCAGACGTTGCCGTGTTGTTGCGCAGCGAGCCCACAATGGGGAACAGGATGGGCGCGTGCTTGCCCCAAAAGGCGGGGTCGCCCTGCCACAGATACTCGTTGCCGTTGAGGGCAAGGCTCGTGAGCTGGGCGCCCATGGAATCGATGGCCGCGGTGAGGCCGCCGCGCTTGATGGTAGTGACGGTAGACATGCTACTTCCTCCAAAAGTAAACAATAGTGTCGAGGGCTATTGTCCCACTCTTGGCGGCGGGACGGGACGGCAGGCGATTATTGAGTAGCCATAGCGGAATGAGCGGCGAGCGCCTACTGGGTATCTACGTAAAGGTCGAACCCGCCCTGCGGTGTGGTGTCGACCGTGTCGGGCGCCTGTGAGTTAAAGTTCACGGGGACCATGCGCTTTGAGGCACGGAAGCGCGTGCCGTCGGTGGCGACGGGCGGTTCATCGACGGTGAGCTCGTAGTCGCCGGGCTTGAGCTCGATGCCGTCACCAGCGGAATTGACGTATTGATACTCGTCAATCGTCTGCCCTTTGAGCGTGCGCCCCACGATGTGGATGAGCATTTGGCTGTCGCCGCGCGCGGTGTCCCACGTCGCGCCGTCCTTGACCTCGACCGACACATGTACCGAGCGCGTACGACCGAGCGATTGCTCGACAGACATCTCGACCTTGGCGGCGTCTTTTCGCTGTTGTTCGACATGGCTCCAGACGTTTCCAATTACCGAGCATGCGATAACGCCGGCCATAAAGGCGATAAGGATGGGGCCGAGCGGCGAGCGACGTCCCGCATCTTCCTCGCGAGACAGATTGGGGCGACGTGTGGGTGCGGGCGCCTGAGCGCCCTGCGAGGGCACGTCGAGAATGCTGAAGGATGCCGTGCTGTCGGGATCGATGCTGTGACGCGGCTGCGGGGTCTTTGCCGGCGAGATCGACATGTCGGCTGGGTCGCCGAGCGTGGGCGTAGCGTCGGCCTTGGCCTCGTCTGCCTCGGCCTGGGCCCAAGCTTGTTCGAAGGTCAGGGGCTCGACGGGATCGAGGGCGGCGTCCGAGTCGGCGGCGACGTCGTTGCCGGTCTCGTCCTCGTCGCTCGACACGCCACGCGGCGTAGGCTCGTCCCACCCCTCGTCCGGAGCCTCACCCTCGCTATACCACCATTCAAAGTTATCGATATCCATACGGGGCGCCCCTTAGGCCTCGCAAATAAACACTCGCTAGTCTTATACCCCCAGACGGCACGGCGGCTCGCCGGCACAGATAGGAAAACCATCACAACATTCGACGCTTTTCCTCGTTTTCGAGATTTTCATCGAATGTTGTGATGGTTTGGGCGACTGGCCGGCAGCGCAATGTGACAAAGGGACTGCCCCTTTGTCACATTCTGTTAGAGTTGCAGGGATTGAATCCCGCTTATCAATGCGACATTGGAGTGACAACCTTGATCGCCGCAACCACGCCTAAAAGTAAGTCAACCGCCGCCGCGCTCTCCCCTGCGCGCACCAAGCTCTGCCTGGCGCTGCTCGTGCTGTTGGGATTCTCGCTCGGCTGCTCCGAGTTCGTGGTCATCGGCATCGAAAGTGACTTGGCAACGGAACTCGGCGTATCGCTTGCCACCGCAGGCCAACTTATTAGCGTGTTCGCACTGGTCTACGCTATCGCGACGCCGGTGCTCGCGCTCAGCACGGGGCGTTTTCGCCGCTACCAGCTGCTCGTGTGCTACAGCATCGTCTTTGTGCTCGGCAACCTGGTCATGGCGTTGGCGCCCAACTTCCAGGTGCTGTTCGCCTCGCGCATCATCCTGGGCTCCGTCTCGGGCGCACTGCTCGCCGTGGGCGTGACGTACATCCCCGAGCTGCTGTCCCCGCAGCAAACTTCGCTTGCCATCTCGGTGGTATATGGTGCGTTTTCCGTGGCAATGGTCTTTGTGACCTCGATCGGTAAGTTTGTGGCCGACACGCTCGACTGGCACGTGGCCATGTACGGCACGCTGACCTTTGCCGTTTTGATCTGCAGCGCGCTCGTGGCGTTTATGCCTCGCACCGGGCAGACCGATGAGCCCGCCACCTTCCGCGAGCAGGCGGGGCTACTACGCGAGCCGAGTATCATTACCGGCATGCTCATCTTCTTGTTTGGCGTGGGCTCGGTCTATGTGTTCTACGGCTACGTGACGCCTTATCTTGAGCAGGTGCTGGGCATGGGCACGGTCGAAGCCAGTACCACGCTTATGGCCTACGGCGTGTTCTGCCTGATCTCGAACATCCTGGGTGGATGGATCGACGCGCGTTTTGGCATGAAGGCACTGCTGGTTACGTTCGCGCTGCAGGCGGCGGCATTGTTTGGGCTGTTTGCCGTGGGTGCTGCCATGCCGCTCGCACTTGTCTTTGTCTTTAGTCTGGCAATGCTCATGTACCTGTTCTCGGTCTCGTGCATCACGCACTTTATGGACGTGGCACGCAGCCGCCATCCCAAGTCGATGGTGCTCGCGAGTTCGGTTGAGCCCATGGCGTTTAACGTCGGCATCTCGTTTGGCACCGCGGTAGGCGGAGCCGTGGTAAGCGGAGCTGGCATTGCCTACGTTGGCGCGGTCGGTGCCGTATTCTCGCTTGTGGCCTGGGCGCTCACGCTGGTGACGATTAAGTTGGCTCGCTGGGAGCGCAAGCGGGCGAGGGTGCAGGCGTAGATGCGATACTCGAGCTCGATGATGGCGATCGAAAGGAAACCGCATATGCAACGTGTACTGTTTATCTGCTATGGGAACATCTGCCGCTCGACGATGGCTGAGTCCGTGTTTACCGAGCTGGTGCGCCGCGCTGGGCGCGAGGCGGAGTTTGTCATCGATTCCGCAGCGACCTCAACTGAGGAGATCGGCAACCCGCCGCATCATGGCACGGTCACCAAGCTGCGCGAGGTCGGGATTCCCGTCGTCGCACATCGTGCACGTCAGGTGCGTCGCGTGGAGTATGGTGACTGGGACCACATTGTCTATATGGATGCCGAGAACGCACGCGGTCTCCGTCGCATTTTTGGCAGCGACCCCGATGGCAAGATCTCGCGCCTGCTCGATTGGACCGATCGCCCCGGCGACGTGGCCGATCCCTGGTACACCGGCAACTTCGATGCCACCTACCGCGATGTGCTCGCCGGCTGCACGGCCATGCTCGAGCAGTTATAGGCAAGCGAGCACGCGGACGCACGTGCCACGCCATCGGCATAAAACGAGCGTGGATAATCTCCCACTTTGAGCGTTCGAGCGCGCTCTAAACGGGAGAAATTCCTCGCTCAACTACTCGTCGACGACCTCAGCAAGCCAGACGTTCAGCGTATCGACCTCGGGGCAGCAGAACTTTGCCGTACCAGGCTCGTTGCCAGGCACGGTTCCGCCATAGCGCAGGATATCGATATAGGGAAAGCCCACATGGCAGGCCATGGCGCACATCTTGCCGCGATCGCGGTCGAAGTCGAAGACGTCACCCGGCTTGTGCCCGTGATGGCAGCAGCATGTGCCCAGCTGGTCCACGCAGCTAATGCGAATACGTGGGCGCTTGCCGCGCGGGGCACCGAGCGGCTTGTTCTCGCCCGCTGCCTCGGTGCCGCTCTCGTCGGCGTTACTCATGGTCAATCACATCCAGGCAGGCCTCGATGGGCAGGCCGGCGGACTTGTCCTCTTGGTCGGCATTGCGCTCGATAAGCTCGGCTACCACGCGCATGGCATCGCTCGTCGCGCGCTGCAGACTCCAACCTGCCATAACGCGGCCGACGAGCACCGCCGAGAACGTGTCGCCCGTGCCCGGGAAGTAGACCGGGATCAGGTCGAAGGGAATCGTAAAGTACTCCCCCGCCACATGGTCGTAACCGATGACGACATTCGCACCGTCGACCACAGCGCTCGTAATGACCACCGACTTGGCGCCCAGGGCACGCACGGCATCCACAAGAACGCGGCCCTCATCGGGCGTGATTTGCTCGGCAATGGGCGCATCGGTAAGCAGGCACGCCTCGGTGTAGTTTGGCACCGCATAGTCGGCGCACTCGAGCAGGCTGCGCATGAGACCGATCGTGGACTCGGGCACGCCGGCGTAGAGCTTGCCGTTGTCGCCCATGATGGGGTCGACGAACACCTTGGTGCCCTTTTGCGCGCGACGGTGGCAGAAGTCCGAAATAATGCGCGTCTCTTCCTCGGTCACGATAAAGCCGGTGGAGATGGCGTCGAACTCAAAGCCGAGCTCCTCCCAGATGGCGAGGCTCTGGCGCACGTACTCGGTGGTGTCATGGATGTAGAACTTGGGATAGTTGAGCGTATCGGACACAAGTGCCGTCGGCAGATTGTGGATACGGTAACCCATGTGCGACAGCACCGGCAGCATGGCGGAAAGCGCAACCTTGCCGTAGCCGCACATATCGTTGATCAGCAGCAGCTGAGTGTTCTTCATGAGAGTCCCCCCTTAGTTCGGGCGCGGCGCAGCAGCGCCACAGTGCGACTAAGTGTAGCGCAGGGGACGTTGTGAACGGGCGCTGGCGCCGCGGAGGCCACATTGTTGCGGAAAGGTTACGGAAAGGAGGAAGTTAGTCATTGGGGACGTTCTTGTTTGACTAGTCGTTTAAGAACGTCCCCAACGACTACCCGGGGGAGTTGCCTTACCTCGTGGCGGTCTTCTAGCAGAAAACCAAGTGAGTAGGCTTTTTGCAGGAGGCCAAGCACGCTCCAAAACGCCACAGCTCTGACCTGCAGTTTTATAGATCATTTGTCGCGATGTGCTCGGCAGGTTCAAAAAAGTCTACTCACTTGTATCTGAGACGCACCAGATTGGCAAAAACTGCCGCGAAAGGGCCCCTGGTCCCTTCGCGGCGGTTATACGCCTCTGGTTTTGCGACCGTTTTGCCCGCTTGTTATTCGCTGTAGCGGGTGGCGATAGCAGCTTGCACCATGCCAGCGCTCATGAGGTAGGTCACCAGGAAGTAGCCACCGTATGCTGCCAGGAAGATTGCACAGGTGAGGCCCACGGTGCCGCCGATGCTCATATCTCCGAACGTACTCACCATCTCGATGATCACCTTAAGTGCCACAAAGGAGTGCGCCAGGCCCACTGCCAGCGGGAACAGGAAGAATACCGCTTGCTGCGCCATCACCGAATGGCGAATCTGGCGGTCGTCGCAGCCGATCTGTGCCAGTACACGATAGCTGCGGCTGCCGTCGGCCACGTTGGAGAGCTGCTGGATCGACAGTATCGCCGCGCATGCAACGACCAGTACAAAGCCAATGTAGATGGCCAGATAGCTAATCATGCCGTTCATCTGTGCCGCCTGCGTGTACATCTCGGAACGCGTGATGAAGGTTCCCCACGACCCCGGCTCCTTGCCGTCAACGAGTAGATTGTCGAGCATGGTGTATTCAATGCTCTCGTCTGCTTTGATCACATCCCTCCCCTGTTTGTAGTTAACGAGCAGGCTACTGGAACACGGCTGCAGATTAAGTTGGGACAACAGCTCGTCGGCAACGACGACGGTACCGGGATTACTGCCCATCGCCGAGTTGGCGACGGCCGCCGTGTCCTTGTCCGACTTATCGGTTGCTGGCTTGAGCTCATGCCCACCCAAGGTGAGCGTATGGCCGCCGGCCATGTATTTGGTGTACAGGTCGCCCAGCTCACCGCCCATATCACACGTAAGCACGTACTGGTCGCGGCCAATGCTCACCGGCTCCTCGCCCATCATCTGGCGCAGCTTGTTGTACTGGCTCGCCGGCGTCACAAACAGGTCCATATCATCGGCATTGCTACCCTCGAGCACCTTGGGGAGCTTTTCGCCCATGGCCTTGCACATCTCACCCGCCACCACCGAGGGGCCCGAGCCGCCAAGCGGGTAACTCAGATACGAATCGATCTGCACATGCTCACCGGCAACATCGGCGATATTGACCTTCTTTCCGGTCACGTCGTTGTTGTCCGCCGACTTGCCCTTACTATTTTCTGTAACGTTATCGGGATCGATACGATCGCCGTGCCATGCAGCGTACAAATCGACCGTTGCATCGGCCAGCACCATGCGATCGGCCTCGGACGGATTGACATACTCTTTGTAGTAGTCGAGCGTATCGGGCGTGTAATAGGCATACGTCTGAGACACGTCAACAGGGTTATAGCGCTCCAGGTTTTCGTTCATCACGTTGGCAATCGACATACCGCACGTCACCGAGGTGATGGCCAAAAACAGGAGCATCGCGATGACGCCCATCGAAAAGCACACCGTATTAACCTTGGCCGCAAGCTGGCGCACGGTAAACATATTGAGGCCGCGCCAATACACGCTGCGCAGGCTCTGCAGCAGCTTGATAAGCATGCCCGAGAGTCCCCAGAACAGCGCAAAGGTACCCACGGTAACCATAGCGGTTGTAATGCCAAACTGGCTCATGGCCTCTTGCAGCTTGCTGTCCGTCGCGGTTAGCGGGAACCCATCACGTAGCAGACGGTAATAGGCCACGCCCACAAGCACCACGCCCACGGCAAAGATGGCAATCGCGATCCAGGGGTTGCGTGTCTTGATGCTCTCGTTGCGACGCTCGGCACCCATAAGCTCGATGAGTTTGGTACGACGCACGGCACGAAGGTTCAGCAGTAGCGTGAGCACAAACATTACGAGCATGCAGGCAAGGGTCAGGTTGAACGCATGCACCGAGAAAAAGAAGTGGAAATTGGCGATCTGTGTCTTAAAGAGCGAGGCCGTAAAGAA
>CAUBWQ010000050.1 GCA_958439775.1 uncultured Collinsella sp.
ACAATGCCGTTGCATCGACGGACGTTAAGTCTTTTGCGCATTTGATTTGCACCGAGCAGCTCTCTCGTCGTCTGGGCTTTAAGGTGGGCGAGGAGTTGATTCGCGTGGTGCGTGTCCGAAGCCTTAACGGCAATGCGCGCCAAGTAGACCATGGTTACTTTTTGGAGTCAATCGCCAAGGGCCTGACGCCCGAGATCGCCGCAAAGTCAATTTACGACTATCTGGAGCACAAACGCGGCGTCAAGGTGATGGCGAGTCGCCGTACAGTGAGCGTCGAGCTTGCCAACGATGAAGACTGCAGCTATCTTGACCTCGGCAAATACAACTGCGTTGCCGTCATGGAGAGCCAGTCGTACACCTCGGACGGCATCTTGTTCGAGGTCACGCACGCCCGTACGCACCCCGAGATCTTCCACTACCGCGTCAACTCCAAGCGATAGCCGGCTAGCTCGCAGCCTGACGAGACTCATGCCCTCAAAGCGAAAACGCCCGGTCAAACCGACGATGCATCGGCTTGACCGGGCGTTTTCTCTGCATTCGATAACAAATAATTGTTTATACAAAACTTGTCAAGTATCAAGTTGAAATTACCGTTCACCGAAGTTTTTCTACCGCTCTAGTAATACTTGTTCAAACAACTAGCCAAATAGCGTATCGTTCAAATCAGCAAAAGGGGCAAAGTCCCCGAGCCAATCTCCGAAGGCGGCGGCAAAGGGTGCCGCCACGGTGTGAAAGGGTGGATTGTAATGAAGAACGAAATGAGCAGAAGGCAGTTCCTGGGCTTTGCTGGTTCCGCGGCTGCGGTTCTTGGTCTGGGTCTCGTGGGCTGCGGTGGCTCCGCCGGCTCCGGCTCCTCTGCTTCTGGTGACGCTGCCGAGGTCTACTTCCTCCAATTCAAGCCTGAGGTCGACAAGGAGTGGAAGGAGATCGCCAAGGCGTACAAGGAGGAGAAGGGCGTCGAGGTCAAGATCGTGACCGCCGCCTCCAACACCTACGAGGAGAAGCTCAAGTCCGAGATGTCCAAGAGCTCCGCTCCGACCCTGTTCCAGGTCAACGGACCCACCGGTCTTAAGAACTGGAAGGATTACTGCGCCGACCTGTCCGATACCAAGCTCCGCGGTGAGCTCATTGACGACTCCCTGGCTCTGCAGTCCGATGGCAAGGATCTGGGTATCGACTGGGTCCAGGAGAGCTACGGCATCATCTACAACAAGCAGCTGCTCGAGAAGGCTGGTTACAAGGCCGAGGACATCAACTCCTTTGACAAGCTGAAGGCTTGTGCTGACGACATTCAGGCCCGCAAGGACGAGCTCGGCGTTGAGGGCGCCTTCACTTCTGCCGGCATGGACGATTCCTCCAGCTGGCGTTACACCACCCACCTCGCCAACCTCCCGCTCTACTACGAGTTCGAGAAGGAGCACAACCAGGAGGACGACGAGATCAAGGGCGAGTATCTCGACAACTTCAAGCAGATTTTCGACCTGTACATCACCGACTCCACCTGCGATCCTTCGCAGCTTGCCTCCAAGACCGGCGACGACGCCACCAACGAGTTCGCAACCGGCAAGGCCGTCTTCTATCAGAACGGCTCTTGGGCATACGCTGACCTCACCAAGGCCGGTATGACCGACGACCAGCTCGGCATGCTGCCGATCTACATCGGCGTCGACGGCGAGGAGAACCAGGGCCTGTGCTCCGGCGGCGAGAACTACTGGTGCGTCAGCTCCCAGGCTTCCGAGGATGCTCAGAAGGCCACCGAGGACTTCATGTACTGGTGCGTCACCGCTGACACCCCGACCAGCATCATCGCCGACAAGATGGGTCTGACCGCTCCGTTCAAGAGCGCCAAGGAGACCACCAACGTCTTCTCGCAGCAGGCCGTTGCCATGGCCAAGGATGGCAAGAAGACCGTCGCTTGGGACTTCGTCTACATCCCCTCTGAGGAGTGGAAGAAGAACCTCAAGCAGGCTCTCATTGCTTATGCTGCCGACAACACCAAGTGGGACGGCGTCAAGAACGCCTTCGTCGATGGCTGGAAGACCGAGAAGGCTGCTTCCGAGTAAGCAGTTGCTGCCCAAGCTATCTGATTAGCGACAGGGGGCGGGCAGACGTAGGTTTGCCCGCCCCCTGCATATTGAAAGGACCCTTCTATGGGCAAAGCACTCAAGCGCTGGTGGCCGCTCTTTATGCTGCCCACGTGCCTGGCGTTTATGATCGGGTTCGTGATCCCTTTTATCCAGGGCTTCTATCTCTCGTTCTGCCAGTTTATTACCATTAACAACGCGCACTTTGTCGGTATCGCGAACTACGTGCGCGCGCTGTCCGATCCGCAGTTTGCCGCGTCGTTCTTCTTTACCGTCGCGTTTGCCTTCCTGTCGACGGTGCTCATCAACGTGATCGCCCTGGCAATTGCGCAGGCGCTCACCCGCAAGGCGCTCAAAGGCACCAACATCTTCCGCACGATCTTCTTTATGCCTAACCTGATCGGCGGCATCGTGCTGGGCTACATTTGGCAGATTCTGATCAACTGCCTGCTCTCCAACGTGGGCGCCCAGCTCATCGCCCTTAACTCTGCTGCTGGCTTCTGGGGCCTTATCATCCTGACCCTGTGGCAGCAGGTCGGCTACATGATGATCATCTACATCGCGGCCGCCAAGGTCGACGGCGCCACGGCATGGCAGACGTTTTGGAAGGTTAAGATCCCCAATCTGATGCCGACGATCACCATCTGCCTGTTCCTGTCCATCACCAACGGCTTTAAGCTGTTCGACCAGAACCTCGCCCTTACCGGCGGCGCTCCCGCACACTCCACCGAGATGCTCGCCCTGAACATCTACAACACGTTCTACTCGCGTGCTGGCATCGCATGGCAGGGCATCGGTCAGGCCAAGGCAGTTATCTTCTGCATCCTGGTCGTCGCTATCTCCATGATTCAGCTTAAGGCCACGAGGTCCAAGGAGGTGCAGCAGTAATGAAACGCGATAAGGCTATCAACCGCGCGCTCTCGATTTTCTTTACGATCCTGTCGCTCGCATGGATCTACCCCGTGTTCATGATTGCGCTCAATTCCTTTAAAAAGGCAACTGCAATCAGCACCACCACGGCATTCGATCTGCTCACGCCCGAGACGTTCAACGGTCTCGCAAACTACGTGCACGCTCTTAACGAGCAGGGCTTTGCCTCGGCGTTTATGTACTCGCTCATCATCACGGTCACGTCGGTCGTTCTGATCTTGGTGTGCTGCTCCATGTGCGCTTGGTACGTAGTCCGTGTCAACAACAAGATCTCGAACTTCTTCTATTACCTGTTCGTCTTCTCGATGGTCGTGCCGTTCCAGATGCTCATGTTCACGCTGTCCAATTTGGCGGACCGCATCGGCTTCAACACGCCGTTCAACATCTGCTTTATCTATCTTGGCTTTGGCGCGGGCCTGGCGGTCTTTATGTTCGCCGGCTTTGTAAAGAACATTCCGCTCGAGATCGAAGAGGCGGCCATGATCGACGGCTGCAACCCGGTTCAGGTGTTCTTTAAGATCGTCCTTCCCATCATGAAGCCCACCTATCTTTCGGTCGGCATTCTCGAGACCATGTGGGTCTGGAACGACTATCTGCTGCCCTACCTTACCCTCGACTCCACCAAGTACAGGACCATTCCTATCTTGATCCAGTACTTCCGCGGCGGCTACGGCCACGTCGAGCTCGGTCCCATGATGGCCTGCATCATGATGGTCGTTATCCCCATCGTCATCATGTACATCCTCTGCCAGAAGTACATCATCGACGGCGTGGTGGCAGGTGCCGTCAAGGGCTGATGCCGTAACTGTTTTGCAAGTTTCTGCGGCGCCCCTCAGCGCGGCGCCGCATATCGAAAGGTAAAGACATGGCCGAGATCGTTCTCAAACATGTTCAGAAGGTGTATCCCAACAACGAGTCCAAAAAGAAGGGCTTCTTTGGCAAAAAGAAGAAGACCGAGGAGAAGAAGCACAACCTCAAGGTTACCGAGGACGGTGTGCTCGCTGTAGAGGACTTCAACCTCACCGTTCACGACCAGGAGTTCGTCGTCCTCGTTGGCCCCTCTGGCTGCGGTAAGTCCACGACGATGCGCATGGTCGCCGGCCTGGAGGACATTACCTCGGGCGATGTGCTCATCGACGGCAAGCGTGTCAACGACGTGGCGCCCAAGGACCGCGACATCGCCATGGTGTTCCAGAGCTACGCTCTGTACCCCAATATGACGGTGTACGAGAACATGGCATTTACGCTCGAGCTCAAGAAGGTTCCCAAGGACGAGATCGACCGCAAGGTTCGCTCTGCTGCCGAGATTCTGGGCATTACCGAGTACCTCGACCGTAAGCCCAAGGCGCTCTCCGGCGGCCAGCGCCAGCGTGTCGCTATCGGCCGCGCCATCGTGCGTGACCCCAAGGTCTTCCTGATGGACGAGCCGCTGTCCAACCTGGACGCCAAGCTTCGTAACCAGATGCGTGCCGAGCTCATTAAGCTGCGCCACGAGATCAAGGGCACGTTCATTTATGTTACTCACGACCACACCGAGGCCATGACCCTTGGCGACCGTATCGTGGTCATGAAGGACGGCGTCGTCCAGCAGATCGCCACGCCGCAGGAGGTCTTCAACCATCCCGCGAACATCTTCGTCGCCGGCTTCATCGGCGTGCCGCAGATGAACTTCTTCGATGCCCAGCTGGTGCGCTCGGGCAACGGCTTTACCGTCAAGACCGAGGATATGAACGTGGCGCTCGCCCCCGAGACTTGCGCTCAGCTTGCCCTCAACTGGGACGGCGGCGACGTGAAGGAGATTACGGCCGGCGTGCGTCCCGAGCAGATCCTGCTTGCCGACAAGGGCGAGGAGGGCGCGCTCCAGGGTACCGTCGAGGTGACCGAGCTCATGGGCTCGACCGAGCATGTCCACGTGACCGCTCCCGACGGCCAGTTTGTCCTGATTATCCCCGTCGTCGACCTCGAGGCCAAGGGCGCGCTCAAGGCTGGCGACACCATCTGGTTCAAGTTCGAGAAGAACGCGACCCACCTCTTCGATAAGGTCTCTGGCAAGAACCTTATCTAGGCCCGGTGCATCCAGGCCCTCCCTTTGGGCGGCTGCGGTATTGCCATCCTTTTGCCGCGGTCACATATAAGGCTCCCCGCCCGTCCACTGGGCGAGAGGGGAGCCTTTCTTTGTGTGGGGGCTGTCTGACCGTTCATCTGTCAGTTTGTCTTGATCTGTAACAGGAGGAGGGCCAAATTGGGTCTACCTGTTACAGATCGAGATGAATTTAACGGAGGAATCTGTTTGTCTTGATCTATAACAGGTAGACCCAATTATGTCGGCTAGATGTTACAGGTCGAGATTTTTGGTCGAGGCAGGCCACGGGCAACACAGGGACACAAAAAACGGAGCCGCGTTGCCACGGCTCCGTTTCTCAAGAGGATGGGTAAGGGAAGCGAATTAGCCCAGGTGCCAAATCTCGTCGTTGTACTGGGAGATCGTGCGGTCGGACGAGAAGGTGCCGGCGTTGGCGATGTTGATCAGCGCCTTGCGCAACCAAGCACCCTGGTCCTCGTAGTCAGCTAGCACGCGCTCCTTGGTCTGGATGTACTCCTCAATGTCGAGCAGGGCCATAAACCAGTCCTTGCCCTTAATGTCGTCGTGCAGGCGCTGCAGGCGCTCGGCGTTGCCGGTCGCCATAAAGGCGGGGTTGGTGATGAAGTCCACCAGCAGTTTAATGCCGGGCTTGCGGTAGAGCGCACCGGCGTCATAGGCGCCGTCGGCGTAGAGCTGCTCGACCTGTTTGGACGAGGCACCAAAGGTATAGATGTTCTCGTCGCCCACGAGCTCGGCAATCTCCACGTTGGCACCGTCGAGCGTGCACAGGGTTAGGGCGCCGTTGAGCATGAACTTCATGTTGGAGGTGCCGCTCGCCTCCTTGGAGGCCAGGCTGATCTGCTCGGAGATGTCAGCGGCGGGGATCACGCGCTCGGCGGCGGTGACGTTGTAGTTCTCGATCATGACGACCTGCAGGTAGGGAGCCACGTCGGGGTCGTTTGCAATCCACTGCGACAGCGTCAAGATCAGATGGATGATGTCCTGCGCGATAGTGTAGGCAGGCGCCGCCTTGCCGCCAAAGATGATGGTGACGGGGTGCTTAGGCCTGTTGCCGTTCTTGATATCGAGGTACTTCCAGATGATGTAGAGCGCGAGCATCTGCTGGCGCTTGTACTCGTGGATGCGCTTGACCTGGACGTCGATGATGGCGTTGGAGGGAATGGTCACGCCCTGCTCGAGCGCCATGAACTGGCGCATGATGGCCCTGGCCTCGACCTTGGTGGCGGCCAGGCGCTCAAGAACGTCCTTGTCGTCGGCGAACTTGGCGAGTTTGCTCAGATCGCCGGTGCTGCGCCAGTCGGTGCCGATCACATCGTCGAGCAGGCTGGCGAGCGCGGGGTTGGCCCCATGGATCCAGCGGCGGAAGGTGATGCCGTTGGTCTTGTTGGAGAACTTCTTGGGATAGATTTCGTAGAACGGATGAAGCTCGGTGTCCTCCAGGATCTTGGTGTGGAGGGCGGCTACGCCGTTGATGGAGAAGCCAAAGTGGATGTCCATGTGGGCCATGTGGACGGTGTCGTGCTCGTCGATGATGGCGACGCGCGGGTCATCGTGCTCGGCTTTCGCGATCTCATCGAGCTTGACGATAATGTCGGCGA
>CAUBWQ010000051.1 GCA_958439775.1 uncultured Collinsella sp.
CATCTTGAACACCTTTCGCTCTTAACTAGGTGTCCAATTCATCATACCCACTCCAATCTCTGCCATGTCGAGGTGCGAGATCAAATCCTTGGCGCGCTCGCCGGAGTGATATGCCTTGTTCGGCGCCACCTTCCTGTAGAGCTTCTTGAGCTTCGTCTTCCCCTTGTTGCCTGGCGGCATCTCCGTCTCAGGTGGCAGCCCTAGGAAGGACAGGACGCCGGGCAGGTCGCACAGCATCACGTCCTCGATGTCGGCCTTGGCCGCCAGGTCGACGACTCTCTGCGCTGTCGGCGAGATGTTCGGGGTGCTGCTACCGCCCGCTGGTTCGGAAGCTGGTGGGCAGTAGCGGGCAGTAGCGGCAGTAGCGGTGTGGCTCGATAGGCCCGAATATCCGTAAGGAAGGTGCTCGCTCTCATATGTGCTGATATGCCTCGCCTCGCGAACCTTGGGATGCTTCCTGAGGTAATCCCTCAATTCGAGCCACTCTTTATGCTCATAACGCTTCGAAATCGTTTCCCCGTCGACAGTTTCCTTCACATAATGGTATGTTCGAACGCCTTCGAACTTGCCGAACCCGTTCTCGACGCTGAAGTTTCTGAACCAGCGCGAAAACCCATTCAGGTCCATGAAGTTGACTTGGGGATGCCTGTCTTTCGTTCGTTCGAATGAGTGGACGAGCGGAGTGCCTTTGACTTGTTCCAGGCCGAAGGCTTCCATTTCGCGGGCCTGCTCCTTTTTCCAGAATTCGAGATACGACGTCAGCGTCTCGCTTATCGAGATCCTCCGCACGCTTTTCTTGCTTTTGGGCGAGCGAACGCTTCGATCGGCCGCGAACTGCTGCTCAATGAGGATGCTTCTGTTCTCGACGGAGACATCGGACCACGTCATCCCGAGGGCTTCTGCCCTTCTCATGTCGGTGTCGAGCATGAGCATCACGCATGTGATGTGCGCGTCCGGTTCTCGATTGAGTAGGATGTCGAGTAGGCAAGCGGCGTGATGGTTCCTTCGCGGTTGTCGTGGAACTTTTTTGCGTACGAGCCGACGGTGTCCCTCGATTTTTGGACGTAGGTGCCGCTGTTGATTTCTGCCTTGTAGGCTTCGAGTGCGGCGTCGACCTCTCGGCTTTTGGTGGTATGTATGGTCTGCCACGGCGAATAGCGGTATTTGCCCGTGACCGGATCCTTGCCGAGGCTGTGACGGTAGCGCCACGTGTATTTGTCGCGGCGTCGCTTCGTTCCTTTGCCTATGACGAGAGGTCGGTCGTTCATCGTGTTCCTTGCCTGAAGTGCCTGAGAATCGCGCTCGGTTGCGCGGAATGGCGCAAAGGGCTGGGGCGGGTGGGCATTACCCTTGGTGGTGGGCCCTGCGTGGGGTCACACCCCAAGGGTAATGCTCCGCCTGACCGCTTTCAAGCTCGTTGTGGGTCGAATTTGGGTCGAATTATTCCGCGTACTTTTCTTTCGTAAATCTATGAAAACATCAAATGACCTGGAGTTATATTGACTTCAATTTGGGTCGAAATGTCTGAATGAAACAACGTCGTAGCGACCTCATAACCCGAAGGTCGGTGATTCAAATCCGCCCCCCGCGACCATGAAACTTCAGGTCGGAAGCATAAAAGCTCCCGACCTTTTTCTTTGTCTAGGGGTTTCGGCATCTCTCGTTCTTTGGGTACCTCGAGGCGGGCAATCAGATAGATGCTTACGAGTATCATAGGGTCTTTTTACGTCGCGGTCGTGTCTCGTACTGGTGCGCCGCTCTTTGTGGGACGTGTCACTTTGCCATAGGTTGTCCGGCGGCGGGGCGCAGGTCGTTCCCCGTGGCGTCGCTCCTTTCGACGCTACGCTGCCTGGCTACTCGTTCCACTGGTGCTTTTTCATGTCGACGCAGCCGTTGTCTCGGAAGGCGACTCCTTCCTCCGTCAGTAGTGCTCGCTGGTCGGGGAAGTTTGGCGCGAGGCGTCCCGCGTGGTTGACGACGCGGTGGCAGGGATAATCGCCGTAGCGATCCGCCTCGCTCAGCACCGCTCCGACCAGGCGAGAGTTTTTCTCCCTGCCGATGAGGCGCGCTATCTGACCGTACGAGGCGACGCATCCCGCCGGAATCTCTGCCACGACGGAGAGAATCTCATAAACCAGATCTTCGTCCAGGACTTTTCCATCGTATCGCTCCCGTGTTCGCTTTTGCCTTCGGGGGCGCGGCGCCGATCACCCGTGCTGCGATTTTCGCAGCTCCCCTTACCGAAGCATCGAGGGAAAGCGCGTGCGTGTCAAGGTTGTCTGGTCCAGTTGCTGGCTCGATGCCTCGAGATGTTCGCCTCAAGTGCGACCTGCCCCTATTGGAAAAGGATGCCGAAGATGTATTTGGTGATGGCGGAGCGGCGGATGACCCCCACGAGTTTGCCCTCGTCATCAACCACAGGAAGCTTCTTGAACTTCTTCTTCGCCAGCAGCGCGGCGACGCGGGCGATGCTCTGCTCGGGACGGGCACACACTACCTGGCGCGTCGCGAAATCCATGACGCAGCGATCCTTCAGGTCTTCGATGCGCTGCTCAAGGCTCTGATCGTCGAAGTACAGCATGGACGCGTCGCCGCCCGTGAAGATGGTGTGAGCGCGATGCTGCGCGATGGCTCCCATGACATCGCCGTCGGAGATGAACCCGACCACCTGGTTGCGCTCATCGATTACGGGCATGCTGCTCACCTCGTTTTCGGCGAGCATGCGCACCACGTCGGAAATCGTGCAATCCTGCGTGCAGGTGAACGGCTCTTCAATCATGATGCTCGAAACGGGCGTCCCCTCGAGCTCGAGCGGGATGCGCTCGGACAGAATCTCGGACATCGCTTATGCCTCCTTCGTTTTCGGTGCGGTTTTCTTGGTGCGCACGCTGAATATGGCGCAGATAAGGGAAACGAGGCCGATTGCCGCGCACACCTTGTAAGCGACGCCCGCGCCCACGGCGGTGGCTACTTGGATGCTCGCATCGACGCCGGCCGACGCGGTGACGCTTGTCATGACCGTGATGATGAGCGCCGTGCACAAACCGCCGGCGACCTGGCGGCCGGTGTTCGCGATGGCGTTGCCGTGGGCGATCATGTCATTTTTCAAGGCATTGACACCCCATGTGTTCACCGGCATGTTCGCGAGCGACTGGCCGGCGGACTGCAGCATGCAGAACAGCGCAACCACCAAAATGGGCGTGTTTACCGTCGAAAGCGAGAGCAGGAACAGGGCGCCGGTCATGAGGGCCAGGCCGACGATCGAGATGGCACGCGGACCGAACTTGTCGAACACCACGCCGGAGATAGGGCTGATGATGATGCCCACCGCCGCGGCGGGAAGCATGGCCATGCCGGTTTCGAAGGCCGAAGCGCCAAGCGAGGTTTGCAGCAGCAACGGCAACAGCGTGTTGGTGACCAGGCATGCGGCGTTGATGAGCGTGACGATGATGGCGGCCACGCGGAACTCGCGCGTCTTGAGCGTGCCCAGTTGAAGCAGCGGGTCCTCGATTTTGCCCTGGCGTACGACGAACAGCACCAAGCACACGACACCCGCGACGATCGAGCCGAGCACCACGGGGTTGCCCCAACCCATCGACGAGGCGCTCGAGAACCCGTAGAGAAGTCCGCCGAAGGCGATGGTGGAGAGGACGACCGAGGGCAGGTCGAGCTTGGGGTTCTTCAGCTCGCCCACGTTTTTCAGCATGAACACGCCCAGCACCAGCACGAGAATTGCGAGGGGGACGATGGCGCCGATCATGGTGCGCCAGCCGTACGTGTCGATCACCGCACCGCCTACGACGGGGCCGACCGCGGGACCCGCCGACATGACGATGCCCGCCATGCCCATAGCCGTTCCTCGTTTCTCGACGGGGAACACCAGCATGGGAACCACCGAGACAAGCGGCATGAGCACGCCTGAGCCCGCCGCTTGCAACACGCGACCGATGATGAGGAACAGGAAATCAGGGGCTGCGGCGCACAGCAGCGTGCCCAGCGCGAACACCAGCGTCGCCCCGAAGAATAGCGCGCGGGTGCTGAACTTGTCGATAAGGAACGCCGAAACGGGGACCATGATGCCGCTCACCAGCGGGTATATGGACATGATCCACTGGGCAGTCGAGGCATCGATGGCGAAATCGGACATGATGACCGGCAGCGCAGGCGACATCACCGTTTGGTTCAGTAGCGCCAAGAAGGCACCCAGGACGACGACCGCGACGATGCGGATCTGGGTACCGGTAATGCGCCCATTGGCGGGCGCGACCGTACAATTATCAGACATAAGCTTCCTTCGTATCTATTCGATTCTTCGCCGAAGGCGCGCCGGCCCACGGGCGAAATAACATGCACGTGCTATGCGTGCATCAGATACGACAGGAAGAAAGCGGCTGCTCAGAGCGCACTTGGGGAACAACAGGAGAGGCCCCGTATACCAGGGGCCGCCGAATTGCGATGTATGCTTTGGTCAAATCCTTCATAGCGGGGAGGTATTTTAGCAGCCGTCTTCGCCCCTTTCAAGGGATGTAACCCAGACGTTGATTTTCTTCACCGAGGCGCCATCGTTGACGGGTGGCGTGCTTCTCTATCGCCACACCGCGGGGCGAGGGAACGCCGCGGCGAGCTTGTACATCGGCTATGTGTGCAGCTGCGAGCGTGTCGCCGGCGCGCGCTGGGCGCCAGTCCGATCCGGCCGACTCTTGCCGACGGTCGGTCGCCGTCCTCCTCCATCTCCGCCTGCTCTGTTTTTGCTCGGCTCCCTTGTCGTATCATGGACGGACGAGAATTGAGCGAAGGCGAGCTCGAAAGCGTGGCGCGCGCCGTCGGCGGGATCGACGCTGTGATCGATCCAAAGGCGAAAGATGCCGACACGGTTGCGCTCGTACAGTATCTTGCTGCCGACCAGAAGTTCGAAAAGGTGCTCGATAACCAGCAGATTCTTCGTGAGCCCATCGTTCGCAACGGCCGCCAGGCAACCGTTGGCTACGAGCCTGACGTGTGGAAGGGCTGGGAATAAAGCGGCTGGGAATAAAGTGAAGCGCCCACGCCCGTGGTTTTATCCACGGACGCGGGCGCTTGCGTAAGACGTCTCTTGTCGTTTGAGTGGAGCGCCCCGGCGGCGCTGAACAACGCGCCCCGGTGACGTGGCTCGGGGCTCTTTGTGCCGCGCATCTATGAGAGGAGAAATTCGATGCGTACGTGCGCTACTCCATGTAGCCACCCTGAATGGCAGAAACTGCATGCTCGGTAAAGAACTTGAGCGTGCCGGAGGTGTAACGATTAGCCTTGGGCTTCCAAGCGGCTCGGCGCTCGGCCAGGACGGCGTCGACCTCGGCCGGCTCCATCTCCTTGCCGGCGATGCCCACGATGGACAGCGAGCGCTCGGGGATGTTGATTCGGATAAGGTCGCCCTCCTCAATCAGGGCAATCGGACCGCCCACAGCGGCCTCGGGCGAAACGTGACCGATAGCCGGGCCCTTGGAGGCGCCGGAGAAGCGGCCATCGGTGATAAGGGCAATGCTCGCACCCAGCTCGGGATCGCTGGCGATAGCCTCGGTGGTGTAGAACATCTCGGGCATACCGGAACCCTTGGGGCCCTCGTAGCGAATGATAACGGCATCGCCGGGCTTGACCTCGTGCGTCAGGACGGCGTGAATGGCGTCCTCCTCGCAGTCGAACGGACGGGCCTTGAGCGTAGCCTGGAACATCTCGCGCGGAACAACCGTGTGCTTGACGACGGCGCCCTCGGGAGCAAGGTTGCCGTGGAGGATGGCGATGGAGCCGTCGGTACCAAAGGCCTGGTCAAACGGGCGAATGATGTCCTCGCGCTTGAGGTTCCACTTCTCCAAGTAGCGGCCGCACTTCTCGTAGTAACCGTTGTTCTTGAGGCCCTCGAGGTTCTCGCCGAGAGTCTTGCCGGTGACGGTCATAACGTCGAGGTGGAGCATCGACTTGATCTCCTCCATGATGCGCGGCACGCCGCCCGCATAGTATAAGAACTGCGCTGGCCACTCGCCTGCGGGGCGAACGTTGAGCAGGTAGTGGGCGCCACGGTGCAGGCGATCGAAATCGTCGGCGGACATCTCGATGCCAAACTCGCGGGCGATCGCGGGGATGTGCAGCAGCGAATTGGTGGAACCGGAGATGGCGCCGTGAACCATGATGAGGTTCTCGAAGGACTCTTTGGTCACGATGTCACGCGGACACAGGTTGTGCTCGGAGAGCCACACGGACTGACGGCCGGCCTCGCGCGCAAACTCACGCAGATCGGAGCTGGTTGCGGGCAGCAGGGCCGTGCCGGGGAGCATAAGGCCCAGGGCCTCGGCGGTAACCTGCATGGTCGACGCGGTGCCCATAAACGAGCAGGCGCCGCAGCTGGGGCATGCGTTGTGCTTGGCAAACTCAAGCTCCTCGCGAGAGATCTCGCCGCGCTCGTAGCGGGCAGAAATCGCGCCGAGCTGCTCCAGGGTCAGCAGGTCGGGGCCTGCATCCATGACACCGCCGGTAACGACGATGGAGGGGATGTTGATGCGGCCCATGGCCATGAGGTTCGCAGGCAGGCCCTTA
>CAUBWQ010000052.1 GCA_958439775.1 uncultured Collinsella sp.
CTTGAGCCCGGCGATCTGGTTGCCGTGCGCACCGGCATGTCCATCTGCATTGACGGCGTGGTCGAGCAGGGGAGCGCCATGGTCAACCAGGCGACCCTGACCGGCGAACCGCTGGCCGTCGAGCGCAGCGTGGGCGACGACGTGTTCGCCGGTACCGTCGTGGAAGACGGCAGCATCTTGGTGCGCGTGCGCGCCAACACGGCTCAGACCAAGCTCCGTTCGATCGTCTCGCTCGTGCAGACGGCCGATTCGCTCAAGTCCGAGGGCCAGTCGCATATGGAGGACCTTGCCAACAAGATCGTCCCGTGGAACTTCCTGCTCGCGGGCCTTGTCGCTCTCACCACACGTAGCCTCATTAAGACCTCGGCGGCGCTGATGGTCGACTACTCGTGCGCACTCAAGCTCACGGGTTCCGTTGCCGTCATGACCGCTATGAGCGATGCTGCCAAGATGGGCGTGATGGTCAAGGGCGCCAAGTACTTTGAGTCGTTTGCCAAGGCCGATACCATTGTCTTTGATAAGACCGGCACACTCACCGAGGCGCAGCCGCGTCTTGCCTGTGTGCTCACCACCGATGGCTGGAGCGAGGACGAGGTTCTGCGCCTTTCCGCCTGCCTGGAGGAGCATTTCCCGCATCCGGTGGCGCGTGCCGTGGTCAACGCTGCCCGCGAGCGCGGGCTCGAGCACCGCGAGCGCCATGCCGCCGTCGAGTACATCGTGGCACACGGCATCGCTTCGTCCATCGAGGGGCGTCGCGCGATTATCGGCTCGGCGCACTTTGTGTTTGAGGACGAGAGCGCGCAGCTCGAGTCCGACATTAAGGAGCAAATCGAGTTCCAGATGCAGGGCCTGTCGCCGCTGTATCTGGCGGTCGACGGCACGGTCGTCGGCGTGCTCGGAATCGAGGATCCGCTCAAGCCCGGGGTTCGTGAGGCCATCGCCGACCTGCATGCGCTGGGTGTCAAGCATGTCGTTATGCTCACGGGCGATTCGGAGCGCACGGCCGAGCGCATTGCGCACGAGGCGGGTGTCGACGAGTTTAAGGCCGAATTGCTGCCCGAGGACAAGTACGCCTATGTGGAGCGCATTAAGAGCGAGGGGCGCCATGTTGCCATGGTGGGCGACGGCGTCAACGATTCGCCGGCGCTCGGTTTGGCCGACGTGGGCTTGGCGATGGGCGGTGGAAGCGACATCGCCAAGGAGGTCGCCGATATCATCCTGACCGATACGGATCTGGCCGCGATCGTGCGTCTGCGCCGCATGAGCCAGGGCCTCATTGATCGTCTGACGAGCTCCTATTCTAAGGTGATGCTCACCAACTCAGCACTCTTGGCACTGGGCATTACCGGCGCGATTACCCCGCAGGCGTCGTCGCTGCTGCACAACGGCTCGACGATTGCCTACAGCCTGAGCAACGCGAAAGCGTATCTGCGTTAGCAGGCGTGTTCGCCAACGTTATCTGGCCTGCGCCCAGACGGCATCGGTATCGTCTGGGCGCAGGTCTTTTGCATTTGACCATTTGCTAGCTTCTCTATAAAGTGTTGCTAGCGGTGCTAGCAATTGAAGGGAGCGGGATCAACGTGGGTGCTGTTAGCGGCATGGCGCAGGTGAACGTTCGCGTAGATCGCCAGATCAAGAACCGTGCCGAGGAGGTGCTGCGGCTTTCGGGCGGGTCGCTGCCCGAGCTCATCAAAAAGGTGGTGGCCAAGGTCGCGCAGGGTGGCGGGCAGTGCGAGGAAGTGCTTGCGGCCGTCGACGACCGGCAGCAGATCGTCGCGCCCGATACTCCGTTTGCCGCATCATGGGCGGCGGCGGATCAGCTTTACGCGGACCTGGGCATCGCTACGTCGCCCGTATCCGACGATCGCGATTGGGACACAATCTATTCCGAAGCCATGGACGAGCGCTATCGCCAAAAGGGGATGATCTTGTGAGCGGGGCTCCCCTCAAAATAATGGTGGATGCCAACGTATGGGTTGATTCGTTTTGCGTCGACCATGCCGAGTCGCTTGCCGCGCGTGCGTTTATTGGGCAGGCGGCGGAGACGGGAGCGTTGCTGTTCTTTCCGGTGCATATCGCCAAGGACGTGCTGTATGTTGTCCAACACGAGCTGAAGCGCAGCGTTCTTGCCAGCGGGGGAGTGCTCGAAGAGGCATCTGCCCGTGCAATTGGTGATGCGGCGTTGGCGTTTGTTCGGAATATGACCGAAAACGCCACGGCCGTGGGCGCTGATGCATCCGATCTGTGGCTAGCCGACAAATATTTGACGCTCCATCGCGATTACGAGGACAACTTGGTACTCGCCGCGTGCAAGCGCGCGCAGGTCGATTACTTGGTGACCAACGATCGCAAACTGCTCGAACATGCCGATCTTGCAGCAAAGACACCTCGTCAAATAATGCCGATTCTTGCTTTGGCCGAACGCGGCGGCGCGGCTATCGGTTGACGCGAACTGTTTGCGGGCCTCTTGGACGACGATGCGCCAAGGGACCCGCTTCTGCTATTTACAAAAGCTCGGCCTTAATGGCGGGACTTTCTGCGAGCTGCTCGGCTGCCTTTTCGTCGGAGCTGTCGAGTGCTGCCAGGCTACGGTAGACCCACTCGTTGACCTGGGTGTTCTTGACGCCTGCGGTCTGCATGAGGGCGCCTACCTCGCGGATTGCTGCGAGCAAGTCGGCTTTGGGACCCGCGAGCTCGACCTCGATGCCGTGGTAGGCGGACACGCCGCGGTTCTCACTCACGTGGTCGATAAAACCCTCGACGGTCTCGAGCTGCTGGGCGAGAGCGGCATCATCGTCAGCGTCCAGCGCGACGAGCGCGTTCGATACCGTGAGGGCGGGATGTCCGCAGGGGACAAAGCCCTCGATGACATCCATAGCTTCGGTAATGGTTGAGCCCAGGCCTGCGAGGGCATTGACGAGTTGCTGCTTGGTATCCATAACGGTCCTTTCGACGGGTCAATTTTGCTTGGCGAAAATATACGTGACGCGATCGGTAGCAAAAGTGCGAAGTGCGGCGCACATTGGGGTCTTCACAGCTCGTGCATAGAACAGCTGTCCGCTTTCAGAACGTGGTAAGATAACACTCCACAAGCGGGGCTCGCCCCGTATGTTCCTTGAAAAGTCGACGGGTGTTGGGTGCTCGTGCCCAATGCCATCCAGACTTTCCCGACATTCGGGGGCGACTGGTTTCGACACGATAGCTCTGAGAGAGGAAGCAAGCCGAGGTCTCCTCGCCTCGTTAAACAGGGGTGCCGTCAAATTGAATTGACAACAACTCTTCTTTTGAGCCTATGGCTCTCGCTGCTTAGTTTATAGCGGCGCGTCAACCCGGTGATTTCCCCGACACCGGCGCGACGTCATGTTAGGGGAATGCTCCTGCGCACGTAATCGGTATGGCGCGGGCTAAGACTGAACCGGTTGGGATGCCGCGAGCGTGTCGCTGCGCGCAAAGCGTCCGAGACAAAACCAGCGACTGAGCTTGGAGATGCCAATCAGGGGGCTTTCGTGGACCGGAGTTCGATTCTCCGCGCCTCCACCAACTGTTCAGTAGGCGAACACATACGCGTGTTCGTCGTTAGGCGGGCGTTCGTATTGCTCGTCAGATAGAAAGAAGCCGCTCCATACGGGGCGGCTTCTTTGCGTTCTAGGCCTGCGGCATGATCTCCTGCTCGCCGTCCTCGTCCATGTACGGCATGAGGAACACGCCGCCCTGCTCGGTGGTAAGCAGCAGGTACTCGCGGTTGTGCTCGTCGCACACGATTTCCTGGCCGATGCCCTCGGGCAGGTCGTATATGGGGCCGTCCGTGCGGGCTTGCCTCACGGTCACGTCTTGCGCTCCCATGGCCTGCGACGCGCAGCTGGCGGCGGCCAGGACGATGAACAGCAGGACGACCGCTGCGAGGATGGGGCCGCACCCGCCGTTGCGCTCCTCGTCTGCGGGGCTCGGGTACGGCATGGCCTATCCCACCTTCACCAGATAGTCGTCGGCCTCTGGCTTGCCCGTGGCCTTGCCCACGGCGATGTAGCGCGTTGCGCCGCTGTAGCCCGTGTATCGGCCCCACACGTAGCCGTCGGCGATCTTGTACCAGTTATCCAGCGTCACGGTCTCGCCGCTGGAATAGTGCGCCACCTCGGTGCCGCCCAGGCCGGGGGCGTCGCGCACGCGCAGGTAGTCCACAGTGCAGCGGTAGGTGCCGCCGAAGTTCTCGGTCGTTTCCTGCTGCGCAGGCTGCGGCTGTGGGACGGCTGCGGGGGCGCTTCCAGCAGTGATGCCGAAGCATTCCAGGTAGATGCGCGCCAGCTCGTCCAGGTTGCCGTTGAACTTCTCGCGGTCGCCGTCGTTGTCGATGAAGCCGTTCTCGCACAGGCGGTAGTTGATGCCGCGCGCGGCGGCTCGGTTCGGGTTCGCGAGGTCGGAACGGCGCACCAGCTTCTCGGAGCGCCCGGGCATGAACGCCGCCAGCTTGTCGGCCAGCGCATTGTCGTACTCGTCAGGCTCAAAGCCCTCCTTGATGATGACGTGCGCGCCGTGGGCCGTGGCGATGCCGCTGGCGTCCATGTGCAGCTCCACCACTGGCGCGTCGGTGCTCAGGCGGTTAAGCCCGCCGTCGGCGTACCAGTTGCGAGACGTATCGCCCAGCTCGACCTCGGAACCGCCCAGTTCCTTGATTCGCTGGCCCAGGGCGCGAACGCGCTCGGCCTCGGTGCAGCCGCCTGCGCAGCAGCCGGGGTCGCCAGCGCCGTGGCCGCAGATGATGAACAGTTTAGCCATTGCTTACTCCTTCCCGCCTACGGTCACGCCCAACAGGGCGTCGAGCCACTTGGATGTGATGCCTACCGACTTGAACAGCGTGTAGGCCGCCTGCACGCCGCCTACCACGGCGAAGGCGCACGTGACCCATGCGCCCGGGTCTGCGGGCACGCCGCCCACGAAGCCGGTCACGACGCCCGCCAGGAGCGAGCAGCCCAGCGCCAGGATGCGCGCGGCCTTGCCGGTCATGGCCTCGGTCTTGATTAGCTGCACCGCGAACGGCACGGCGAAAGACAGCACGATGGCTGCGATTGCTTGCATTTCTGTCATTTCGGATTCCTTTCTATCGAGCCGATTCCTTGTAGAGCAGGTCAACGCGGTCGGCGATGTGGTCGACCTTCGCCGCCATGCCCTGGCTGCGCGCCTGGCTGTTCGCCAGGTCGGCGTGCAGCACCTCGTTGGAGGTCACGACGGACTCCATGAGCGCCTTCATAGCCTCCATCAGCGCGTTGCTGCGCTCCATCTGCGCGGCGATGCGGCCCTCCATCTGGCTGCGCTCGCGGTCGCGCTGCGCCCGCTCGTCCACCTCGTCCTGCTTTCGCTCTTCGCGCTTGAGGTCGATGTTCGCCTTGCGCTCGTTCTGGGCCTTGAACTCTTCGAGGAACTGCTTGCCGAAGTACAGGACCACTAGGACGAGCAGCGCGCCGAAAAGCGACCCGGGGCCGTACGGCGCGAAGATTTCCAGCACGTCGGTCATTCGTTTTCTCACCTCCTCGAATCGCTGCCGCGATTGTCCGCGAGGTGTCGCCGGGCAAAAGAAAAGCGCCCCCGAAGGGGCGCTCGCTACTCCTGCGGCGCTTCCGGCTGGTCGGGCTCCATGGCTTCCAGCTCGTTGATGCGGTCGCGCCACGTCTGGCGCTGCGAGATGATCTCGGCCACCTCCTTGGCAGCTGCGGCGATGGCCGAGAGCAGGTCGGTGATGGACGATGCGGAGAAGATGCGCTCCACCGCCTTCATGACCTTGTAGTCGCTCTGCTCAAGCTGCTGTTTGTAGCCGTTGATCTCCCCGGCGATTTCCTGTTCTGTCATGAGTCGCTCCTTCCGTTGCTAGGGTAGGGGCATGTTCCCATCCGTGTCGCCTCCAGGTTTGGATTGCATTGAGCAACCCCCCCGCGGGATTTCCGAACAGGCTGCGGTACAGCGCGTCCATGGCCCGCACGCTGCGGTGCGCGTCCAGCCGCTTCATGCCGCCGCGCCAGCTCTGGTAGCTCTGCTCCACCTGCTCGGGCGTCATGACGCCATCGGCGACCATGCGGGCCATCTTCTTGAGCTTGCGGCGCTCCCGCGTTATGGAGTCTCGGCACGGCTTCACGACTATGCGGCCCGTGTCCGTGTAGAAGATGCGCTTCTTCAGCCACGTGAACCCGCGCGTGAGCTTCACCACGCGGGTCTTGCGCGGGTTCAGTTCGATGCCCAGCTCGGCGCATTTGCGTTCTATGAGCAGCAGGCACACCTGCAGGTAGTCCTTGGACTCGTGTATCAGGTAGAAGTCGTCCATATATCGACCGTAGGCCTCGGGGCGCAGCATCTCGATTACGTAGTGGTCAATGCGGTTGGGGTGCGCGACGGCGCATATCTGGTTCGGCTCGCTGCCCAGCCCCAGGCCCACATCGCCCTGCGCGTCTATCAGGCGGTGCTCCAAGGCGACCACGCGCGGATCTAGCAGCGCGGAGGCCACCTGGTCTTTGACGGGTTGGTGCGCTATGCGCGCGAAGTAGTCGGAGAAGTCGCCGAGCAGTATGT
>CAUBWQ010000053.1 GCA_958439775.1 uncultured Collinsella sp.
CAAAGATAGACCCATCACGAGCAAACCGAGGCTGACAAGCAGCAGCCTTCTCCAGAAGCTCAGGCGTATCCAACACCATCACACGGGTTGGATGGTTATTACAAGCAGAAGGAGCAATACGCCCAGCCTCAACAATGGCATCCACCACCGACTGCTCAACAGGACGGTCTTCAAACGAACGACAAGAATACCGACCACGAGCCAAATCCAAATAAGACATACAAGCCCTCCAACAATTTAATAACGAAATAAAAGACAACCAAAGGGTACCCAGAGCAACATTCAGCCAAACGCTCAGCGCTGCCCAAAGTCATGACTGATGCCAAAGACGCTTTCAACCAAAGCCACCATGCATTCCGCCTATTAGCCCAGGTTCCCAATGGTGATACGTAAGGCGAAGGCCCGACACCTATTTACTTTCGAACGACTCTGCCACGCAGCCGGAGTGAGAAAGCAAATAGGTGCCGGGCCTTCGCCGGTGGGACGCGTACCACTAATTAACCGCTTTTGAACGACTCTGCTTGCAGCCGGAGTGAAAAAGGTATTAGTGGCCGGCCCTTCGCCGCCGGGACACGTACCCCCAATTAACTGTTCTTCATGACAATCGAATCCACAACATCGGCCACATTCTCACAGCAGTCAGCGCAGTACTCCAGGAAGGCGTACACGTCACGCCAGGCGATGACCTCGAGCGGGTCCTTGCCGTTAACGTGCAGGTTGCGCATGGCGTTGATATAGAGCTCGTCGGCTTCGGACTCGATGGTGTTGATCTGGATGACGAGTTCGCGCAGGGTCTTGGACTTGCGGTAGTTGGGCAGCTCGACCATCAGGTCTTTCATGGCGCGGCAGGCGTCAGTCACCTTGTGAGCGATGACGATGGCGTCGGGATGGATGCTCTGGATGTTGGTGAAGTAGACGCGCTGCACGACGCCCTCGATGCGGTCGAGCACGGTGTCGAGTGAGCAGCTCATCAGATCCAGATCCTCGCGCTCGAGCGGGGTGATAAAGGCGGTGAGCAAGGCGTCCTCAAGCTCATGGTGCTTCTTGTCGGCCGCATGCTCGATCGCGTGCATCTTGTTGAGCATATCGTGAATCTTTGCGGGATCGAAGTTCTCGAAAATCTTGGTGAGCAGCTCGGCGGCCTGGACGGCAAGGTCGGCGCAGGCGACGTAGTTGTCGAAGTAGAACGAATCGGGTTTCTTTGCCATGGGTGGGTCCTTTCGAGGCGAAGACGGGTGGGCGAGGTAATGCAGTCCGGATGGACGTTCGGTTTGACTAGAGGAACATCATGAACAGCTTGGCCATGACAAAGCTGATGAGTCCGCAGGCGGGGAAGGTGAAGAACCAGGTGAACATCATGTCTTTGACGACGCCGAAGTTGATGGCTGAGAGGCGCTTGACGGCACCGACGCCCATGATGGCGCAGGTCTTGATGTGTGTGGAGGACACGGGGATGCCGGTAAGGGTGGCAAGCAGCAGGTTTGCGGCGCCCGCCAGGTCGGCGGAGAAGCCCTGATACTTTTCGAGCTTGACCATGCTCTGGCCGACGGACTTGATGATGCGCTCGCCGCCCACGCTGGTGCCGATACCCATAGTGGCCGAGCACAGCAGCATAATCCAGATGGGGATGCCTGCATCGCCGACGCTCGTCTGGCCGCTGGCAAAGGCCACGCCTAAAAAGAGCACGCCGATGAACTTCTGTCCATCCTGCGCGCCGTGCATAAAGCTCATGGCCGCAGCGCTCGCGATCTGAGCGTATTTAAAGAAGACATTGGCACGTCGCCTGTTGGCGGCGGCGAAAAGAATCGAGACGAGCTTGCACAGGACCCAGCCCATGACAAAGCCCAGGCCGATGGAGAGCGCCAGACCGTAGATGACCTTCATCCACTCGTGGACGTTGACGCTGCTCGCACCGCCGAGGGCGATGGCGGCACCGGTCAGGCCGGCGATAAGGCTGTGGCTTTGCGAGGTGGGGATGCCAAAACGCGACGCTGTGGCGCCGTAGACGACGATGGAGAACAGCGCCGCGCATAGGCAGGCGAGCGCCATGGTGCTGTTTCCGCCAAAGTCGACGATATGTGAGATGGTGTTGGCGACGCTCGCGTTAAAGTGCGTCATGATGAGCACGCCGAGGAAGTTGAATGCGGCGCTCATGAGAATGGCGGCGCGGGCGGGCATGCAACGCGTAGTGACGCAGGTCGCGATGGCGTTGGGCGCGTCGGTCCATCCATTGACGAAGATGGCGCCCAACGCGAGGATCACGGTGACGGCAAGGACTGGGTTCGACACAATTTGGCCGAGGAAGGTTGAGAACGTTACGTCCATATATGGGCTTTCTCGAAGTTTGCAGACACGTTACAAAAACATGATAAATCGTATCACCTCCTGCGGGTCTCTTTACCGAGTTCTGATGGGAGAAGTGAACTTTTTGGCACTAAAATTGAATATTAGCCCTGTTGACCGCGGGTGTTCTTTTTGCTAACACGCCATACGGACACGTGCGATTACTACGACACTCCAAAACCACAGTCTGTTCGCTTTACAACATGCAAACATGCGTTCGATAATAGGAGGCATGGAATATCGACAGACAGACGGCAAAACTCGGCGCGTGCACAAGCAGTATGTGGACGTCGTGGCCCGCATCCTCGCGGGCGGACAAGTCGTGCCGGTTACCGCCTGCTGGGTCGACGGTCGCTGCTTTACGATTGACGAGATCGTCTCGTCCACTGGTTTTGGCCTGACGGTCCACGGCGTTCGTACGGCAACCTATAAGGTGCGTTTTGGCGGGCACGCGACCGAGTTGTATCTGGAGGACCAGGCGTGCGGACGGCCGGACGGCTCGCAGGCCCACGTGATGCGTTGGTGGGTCTGGGCGTTTGATCGTACGCTTGAGGGCGAGCGCCGTAGGTAAGGACGCACGGCGTTCGGGTACAATGGCAGGAATCTTGTCATCTGCTGCGCCGTCTTTCACGGCGCTTTGTGAAAGGACGAAGTATGAACGATATCCAGGGCTATCAGAACGGCCCCATCGAGACCGGTGCAGGCCGTGCCAAGGAGATGTCGCCGCGCGCGTACAACCTTGTCATGTCTGCCCTGATCTTTTTGGGCTTTTGCGCCATGGGCGCCGGCGCCTACTTTACGAGCACCATGTCGTTTGCGCGCATGATGATGAGCGGCGCAGCCTTGCCGCTGGTCTTTGGCTCGTTTATTTTGACCATCGTCGGCATGGTCATGATGTCGGCCGCCGCCAGCAAGCAGTCCGTGGGCCTGTCCCTTGTGGGCTACGTAATCTTTGCGAGTACCTTTGGCCTGACCGCGTCGTTTGGCCTTGCCAACTACGACCTGCCCACCATCAACACCGCTTTTATCGCCACGGCCGCCATCACCTTTGTCTTTGGCGCGCTGGGCGTGACCTTCCCCAAGTTTTTCCAGCGCGTATATGGCATCGGTTTTGGCATTCTGCTCGCCACTGTTCTGGTTGAGATCGTGCTGATGTTCATGGGCGTCTCGCAGTCCATCACCGACCTGATCGTGATCGTGGTGTTCGCCGGCTTTATTGGCTACGACACCTATGTTGCCACGACGGTGCCGCCTACGCTGCCCAACGCCGTGCTTATGGCCTCTAACCTGTTCGTGGATATTATCAACGTGTTCCTGCGCATTCTGAACATCCTCGGCCGTCGCGACTAGTGGCGAATTGCGGCGGTGCTTGCCGTGCGTGCAAATCGATGCGAAAGGCGGTCCTTCGGGGCCGTCTTTTTTGTACGCGGCGGGGTATCATGGATGGGAAAAGCCGATAGCGGCAGAGACCGAGAAAGGTGACCACTTATGGCAGACGTCGACAACAGGAACCGTAACCGCAGGTCCAACCGAGCGGGTCAGCCCAATCCCAAGCGCGAGGCCCGTGCCAAGGCCGCCGAGCGTCACGTGGCAACTGTGTCCGAAGCGTGCGCCAAGGATATCGAGCGTTCGCTTGCCGGTGTTCGCGAGTTTGACGGTATGCCTGCCGGCTTTGTCTCGGCGATGAAGGCCAAGGTTCAGAGTGCTGTGGCCACCGAAGAACAGGTTGCCGAGGAGTCTGAGGCCGCCGAGGCCGAGACCGCTGAGGTTGCGTCCGCCGAGACCGAGGTTACGGCCGAGCCTGCACACGCAGAGGAGGCCACGGAGACCGAGTCCGCGCCTGCCGCCGAGGAGCCCGCTCCGGTCCTGCCCGAGGTCACCGTGCTCGACGCCTCTGCCACGCAGGCCATTCTGGATAACGGTCGAGGCTATGCGCAGTTCTGCGACATGGCCGTGCTCGACTTTGCCTCGTTCACCAATCCGGGCGGTGGCTATATTCAGGGTTATCTGGGCCAGGAGGCCACGCTGTGCGCCGATTCGTATCTGTACAACGTTCTCGATAAGCAGCGCAAATGGTACGGCGAGAACCGTCGCCGCAACATCAACTGCGAGCTTTACCGAAACCGTGCGCTGGTGGTGCCTGCGGTGCGCTTCGACCGCAACCACGTGCATGCATACGCCGACGTGATCGTGGCCGCCGCGCCCAACGCCAAGCGCGCTCGCCAGGAGTATCGTGTGGGTGACGATGCCCTGCTGGACGCCCTGCGCGATCGCATCCGCTTTGTGCTTGCCATCTGCGACGAGCTGGGTCGCGAGAAGCTCGTGCTGGGCGCTTGGGGCTGCGACAACAACGGCTTTGACGCCGAGGCCGTGGCCGAGCTCTTCCGCAAGGAGCTCGCATCGGGCGACTTTAAGGTCAAGCAGGTCTTTTTTGCCGTGCCCTCTACGCGCTGGGACGAAGATTTTGCCAAGTTCGAGCATGTGCTGGCAAACTGCCCCGAGCGCAACGAGGAGTCCTATGCCCAGGTTGCCGCTCGCGCTGCGGCTGCCCGCGCCGCCGAGCAGGTCCAGGCTGCCGCCGAGGACGATGAAGACGATGACGATTGGCGCAAGTACCTGTAATCGGTATGTGCTGACAGATAGGTCGATTCGGCGGGAGAGACTGCTCCCGCCGACTTTTTCTTTTTACTAGAGGAAGGGCTTACGATGAAAAACGTTCTGTGCTTTGGCGACAGCAATACCTACGGCTATGATCCGGCGGGCATGCGCGACGGCACCGCGGTACGCTATGCGCACGATGTGCGCTGGTGCGGCGTGGCCCAGCGCGACCTGGGCGAGGGCTGGCACGTGATTGAGGAAGGCCTCAACGGCCGCACGACGGTACGCGACGACATGTGCCATCTGGACACTAATCTCAACGGCATCCGCGCGTTGCCGATGCTGCTCGAGGCTCATAAGCCGCTGGATGCGATCGTGATTATGCTGGGCACCAACGACTGCAAGACGGTCTTTAGCGTGGGGGCTGCCGATATCGCTGACGGTGCCATGGCGCTGATTCGCACCGTCCGCGCGTTTCCCTGGACCGAAGCCGCGCCCTGCCCGCGTATTCTGCTGATGGCGCCTATCAAGATTAAACCGCAGATCGCCGATGTGTACATGACCGACTTTGACGAGCGCTCCGTCGAGGCCTCGGAGCATTTTGCCGAATACTATGCGTATGCTGCTAAACAGTTTGGCTGCGACTTTTTGAATGCCGCTGATTTTGCCGAGCCGGGCGATATCGATTATCTGCACATGATGCCCGAAAGCCACGAGAGCCTGGGCCACGCCGTGGCAGCCAAGCTCCAAGAGATGCTCGGAGAGTAGCGCGACCCCAAGCCACCGCAAAGGGGACGGGCGCCTTTGCGGTGGCTTTGGACTGCGAATCTTAATACTGCCACATGTGGTTGACGGGGCCGGAGCCTTTGCCCATGTCAAAGCCGGCGGCCAGAGCGCCCGTTAGGTATGCCTTGCCGGCGTTGACAGCGTCGGCAAGATCCATGCCCTGAGCCAGCGCGCAGGCGATGGCGGACGAGAGCGTGCATCCGGTGCCGTGCGTGTTGTCGGTCTCGATGCGCTTGTGGCGGAACCACGTGGTGAGTGGATCTCCCAGATGGTTGCCCTCGTCATCGAGTGGCGCGGGTTCGGCCAGTACATCGTTGGCCTCGTTGACAAGGTGCCCACCCTTAACGAGGGATGCGCAACCAAAGCGGCGGGTGAGGAGCATGGCAGCATTTTGCTGCGTGCGCTCGGAGTCGACCTCGTAGTCGAGCAGGGCCATGGCCTCGGGAATATTGGGCGTGATAACCGTCGCTAGCGGGAACAGGCGGCGGGTGAGCGCCTCGGCGGCATCTTCGGCAATCAGCCGCGCGCCCGAGGTGGCGACCATGACGGGGTCGACGACCACGTTCGTTGCGTTCCAGGCGCTCAAGCGGTCGGCGATGACTTCGATAATCTCGGCAGAAGAAACCATGCCGATCTTGACGGCGCTGGGGCGGATATCGTCAAAAACGGCGTCTATTTGCGCGGCTACGATATCTGGCGAGATATCCTGCACGGCGGTAACGCCCAGGGTGTTCTGTGCGGTGATGGCGGTGAT
>CAUBWQ010000054.1 GCA_958439775.1 uncultured Collinsella sp.
ATCCCGTCGATTGTCGCCGCGCGCACGACCGAGGGCGGCACCGCCCCTGCCGCCGTTGCCGTGCAGCTTGATCGCGCCGAGGCACAGCTCGTGGCTGACGAGGGTGTGTTTGGGTCACTGACCAAGGTCGTCGAGATGGGCCACGGGGTAAAGTAGGGATTTGGCTGAAGCCGTTTTGGCCATTTATTGATAAATCGTTTTCACTTTACGGGCGCCTGCTGATGTGGGCGCCCGTATTTTGTTGCTATGGGGGAGGGGCTTGTCGAGAACTTCTGTAGGACCTTTGGGCAGGTTGTGAAGGGGTTACGTTCGCGGGCGGCAACCGACCGCCTGCTCTGCTCGATGCGGTTGATGGGCGGTCGGATGGTACTCTAATCGGGCTTCGAAACAGAAGTGACACATATGGAGCGCTTTAATAAATTGCAACGTTTCAATAAACAGCTTTTTGTTTAACTGCAGCTAAAACTCTGTTACGATGCAGTCCAGGCGGGTGCCGGAATGGGACTTGGGCACGCGCGAACCTACTTGAAAGGCTACTTTTATGGCTATCGAGAAGACCTTCATCATGATTAAGCCCGACGCCGTGCGCGACCGCAAGATCGGCGAGATCGTTGCTCGCATTGAGCGCAGCGGCCTTGTCATCGAGCGCATGGAGATGACCACGCTCGAGCGCGCTACCGTCGAGGAGCACTACGCCCATCTGGCCGACAAGCCCTTCTTTGGCGGTCTCTGCGACTTTATGACGAGCGGTCCGGTCGTCAAGATGGTCGTTTCCGGTCTCTCCGCTGTTGCTAAGATGCGCACCCTCATGGGCGCTACCAACCCGCTTGAGGCTGCTCCTGGTACCATCCGCGGCGACTTTGCCGTCGATGTCAACGCCAACGTGATCCACGGCTCCGACTGCCTGGAGAACGCCGAGATTGAGATCAAGCGCTTCTTTGGCTAAACCAGCTTTGACTCCTTAAAGCTGTTAGCGTGTGGCTTGGGCGCCGCGGAACTCCATCCGCGGCGCCCTTTTATTCCAAAATCTATGCAGGGGCCCGCTCGGACATGTGTTCCGAGCGGGCCCCTGCTGTTAGCTTGTGGCACTGAATAGTTTAGGCTTCGTCGACGATCTTAAGGGCGCGCGTGTGATCGATCTCGTTGAGGAGGTTAACGCGACGCTCGTGACGACCACCCTCAAACTCGGCGTCGAGCCACTCGTCGACGATCATCTTGGCGAGCTCGGAGCCCACGACGCGGGCGCCAAAAGCGAGCACGTTGGTATTGTTGTGCATGCGGGAGAGCTTGGCGCTGAAGGGCTCGGAGCACACGACGGCGCGTACGCCCTCGACCTTGTTGGCAGCCAGGCTGATACCGACGCCGGTGCCACAGATCAGGATGCCTAGATCGACGTCGCCGTTGGCTACTGCCTTGCCCACCTTGTAGCCGGCGATGGGGTAGTCAAAGCTCTCGGAGGTGTCGGTGCCAAAGTTCACGACCTCGCAGCCGCGCTCCTTCAGGTGCTCGGAGATGATGTTCTTGAGCTCGACGGCGGCGTGGTCGTTACCGATACCGATCTTCATGGATAGTTCCTCTCTGGTCTGCGCGGCGAGATTGCTAAAGGTTTTACCGCGTTCGACTGCATGATAGCGCGACTTTTGTGTAAACGCTTGGGCGTTTTTTGGTCAAACGCCTTAGCATGCAACAAGACCGGTTTCTCATGAATGAATGCCGTCAGTTTTCGCCTGAATGCCGTCTACCGGAACCTGGGTTGCGGTTTTTGATGCATTGTTATCAAATAAAAGAGCTAATTATTATTGAGAGCCCAGCCTGTTATACAAGTAGGAGATACCTATGCCTGCCGATTCCCTTCGTGATGCCGCGTTTTGCGATGTTTTGAACCGCGAGCTTGTCTGCGCGCTCGGCTGCACCGAGCCCATTGCCGTTGCCTATGCAGCGGCGCTGGCGAGCCAGACGCTCGGTTGCGAGCCCGATCATATGGATGTTGCCTGCTCGGGCAACATCATCAAGAACGTCAAGAGCGTGACCGTGCCCAACTCGGGCGGTATGCACGGTATTGAGGCCGCGGCCGTGCTGGGTGCCGTGGGCGGCGACGCTAAGAGCGCGCTCGAGGTGCTCGAGAGCGTTAACGATGAAGACCGCGCTCGCGTGGCCGAGCTCCTCGCCGACGCCGGCTACTGCGATGTGTCGCTTGTCGAAGGTGTGCCCAACCTCTACATCAAGGTGACTGCGACGGCCGGGGGCCATACCGCGGTCGTCGAGATTACCGATCACCACACTAATGTCACGTGCCATACGCTCGATGGTATTCCGGTATGCGGCAAGTCGGCGGGGGAGTGTACCGCCTGCGCCGAGCGCGTGGTGGCCGAGCGTGCGGCGGATAAGGCCGATACCCCTATGAGCATTGAGTCCATCATCGACTTTATCGAGGACGGTGACATTGAGGACGCCCGCGCTGCCGTTGAGCGTCAGATTGAGCTGAATGGCGCAATCAGTGCCGAGGGCCTTGCGCACGCTTGGGGCGCCGAGGTGGGTCGTACGCTGCTGGGTGCTCGTGCCGATGACGTCGCCTGCCGTGCCCGTGCCCGTGCGGCCGCCGGGTCCGACGCCCGCATGAACGGCTGCGCGCTGCCGGTCGCCATTGTGTGCGGCTCGGGCAATCAGGGCATTACCTGCGCATTGCCCGTCATGGAGTATGCCGAGTACCTGCGTTGCGACCACGAGCGCCTGGTGCGCGCCGTGATGCTGTCCGATCTTATCGCCGTGCATATCAAGAGTTATATTGGTGCGCTCTCGGCGTTTTGCGGTGCTATTTGCGCCGCGTGCGGCGCCGGCGCCGCGATTACCTGGCTGTGCGGTGGCACGCGCGAGCAGATTGGCGCGACGGTTTCGAACACGCTCGGCAACGTGGGCGGCATCGTGTGCGATGGCGCCAAGGCGAGCTGTGCTGCCAAGATCTCGGCTGCCGTCGATGCGGCGATTCTGGGTCATGATATGGCCATGCAGGGTCGCGGCTTCCGCGCCGGCGAGGGCCTGATCCAAGATACCGTTGAGCAGACAATCGCCAGTATGGGCTACGTAGGCCGCGTGGGCATGAAGGACACCGACGTCGAGATCCTCAACATCATGATCGGCAAGACTCGAGTCTGCTAGTTACGCGGTTTTACCAAACCGCGTAACCGGTCGACGCTGCAAACGCCCCTAAGCGGCAATCTGCCTTTCAATCGTCGTGCATGGCCAGAAGGCCTATGCCCTCCTCTTTCAAGGCACATTGCTCGCTTAGGGGCGTTTTCGCTGGCTTATGCTCAACCTGCGGCGTTGTTTTGTTTGGAGCGAGTGAGGGGTCCTATGACAGTTCGTTGGCTATTTGGTGTTCGTAGAAGGCTTCGATTACGGCGTTAAAGTCGCGGGCGAAGTCTTCCATGGTTCCGCGCCAGGTGGCTCGGCTGGGCTTGCCTTGGCCCACAAAGGCGGTTTGGATGCCGCAATCGGGGGACGGGAAGTCGCGCTTGGGATCGTTGCCAACCATAAGGACCTCGTGCGGCTCGAGCCCCATCACCTGAAGCTGCTCTAGATAGTAGGTGGCATCGGGCTTGCAGCGGGTGGTGTTTCCCATGTGCGTGACGAGCTCAAAGGGAGCGTCGGCCAGGTCGCCCCAACCCATGCGGCACTCGATGGCGCCCTGGGGAAAGCTGGGGTTGGTAAAGAGCGCGCAGCGCAGCCCTGCGTTCTGTACGGCCTGGAGCGCGGCGTGTGCGCCCGGCATGGCGTGGGCGTTAATGACATCGTCGTTCTTGTACGGAAGAACTTCGCGGTCATAGTAGGTAAACGCCTCGTAGATGAGGGGATCGGAGAGGCAGATCCCGCATCGGCGCTCGACCTCTTCTTGGTAAAACTCAAGATTGGTGCGGTTGTCCGTGCCGCTGCGGCGATTGGCGTTGAGGTCGACCAGGATGGTGCCGAGGCGCGCCATCGTGCCACCGCGGCTGCGGCGCCCGATATCCGCGAGCATCGAAGAGACATCCTTAAAATAGCGAAGGATGAACGCGTTGAGGTTGATGCTGAGAAGCGTTTCGTCCATATCGAAAACGACTGCTTTGAGCACGCGGGCACCTTTCTCGAAAAATCGATCTAGAATCGTTGGCTCCGGATACTTTACCCCAAAGCCGAATGCCTGGCTGGTTATCGTCAAGTTGCGGAGACGTGTGTTCATAAGATTACGAAAAAGTCTCCACACGAGTAAAAAATCGCAGTTCACGCTTGAAATCGAACTCATTTCCCCGTAACCTATACGAACGTGATTGCATAAGCGTCACATTAGTATCTGTCGGCTCCCGAGTGTTCCTAAACGTTGTGTGCTTGTCGCACCCTTCTGTAGGTCCTAGCAATCGGGGCCCCGTAGTTCGAAAGGGGTCCACCTTTGAGTGAGATTCAGAACTCGTCCATTTTCTCTCTTGACGATGTCAACGAGGAGGAGATGAACAACCTCATCGACGGTACGATTACCGACTTTGATGAGGGCGATCTCGTTAACGGCACTGTCGTTAAGATCGAGCATGACGAGGTGCTCGTTGACATCGGATTCAAGTCCGAGGGCGTTATCCCGGTCCGCGAGCTGTCCATCCGCAAGGACGCTAACCCTGCAGACATCGTTGCACTCGGTGATCCCATCGAGGCTCTGGTTCTCCAGAAGGAGGACAAGGACGGTCGTCTGGTCCTGTCCAAGAAGCGTGCCGAGTACGAGCGTGCTTGGAACCGCATCGAGGAGAAGTTCAACTCCGGCGAGAACGTCGAGGGCGAGGTTATCGAGGTTGTCAAGGGCGGCCTGATTCTCGACATCGGCCTGCGTGGCTTCCTGCCCGCTTCTCTCGTCGACCTCCGTCGTGTCAAGGACCTCACTTCCTACATGGGCACCCGCATCGAGGCCCGCGTCATCGAGATGGATCGCAACCGCAACAACGTCGTCCTCTCCCGTCGTGTCGTGCTCGAGGAGTCTCGTAAGGCCGAGCGCTCCGAGATCCTGTCCAAGCTCAAGTCTGGCATGCGTCTCCAGGGCACCGTTTCCTCCATCGTCGACTTCGGCGCCTTCGTCGACCTCGGCGGTATCGACGGCCTCATCCACATCTCCGAGCTCTCCTGGAACCACGTCAACCATCCTTCCGAGGTTGTCAAGGTCGGCCAGGAGGTCGAGGTCGAGGTTCTCGACGTCGATCTCAACCGCGAGCGCATCTCCCTGGGTCTCAAGCAGACCACCGAGGATCCGTGGCGCGCACTGGTCAAGAAGTACGCCGTCGGCGCTATCGTCGAGGGCACTGTGACCAAGCTTGTCCCGTTCGGCGCTTTCGTCGACCTGGGCGAGGGCATCGAGGGCCTGGTGCACATCTCCGAGATGGCCAACAAGCACGTCGATCAGCCTTCTCAGGTCACCCATGTGGGCGACAAGGTTCAGGTCAAGGTCATGGAGATCGACCTCGACCGTCGTCGTATCTCCCTGTCCATGAAGTCCGCTGCTGAGACTCTGGGCGTCGAGATCGAGGTTACCCCGCTTCCTTCCGAGAAGAAGGACGAGGAGACCGACGCCGAGTAAATCGGTTTGACGATCACTTGTTTTAAGGGATCCGTCCGCAATGGACGGGTCCCTTTTTGCATTTGGTGCCGAGATGCACGATGCTGCCCATGCTGTCCACAGGCTATTTGGTTGTCGCTGCATGAAAAATGCCGACATCCCGCCTCGGGGAAGAGGCGGGAACGCACCGAGTAGACGGAGGGGTGCGGAGCGCGGTCGCGTCTCGGCTGGCGACGTTGCCCATCGACGAGCCTATTGTACTGCATGGCGTGGTTCTTGGTTTATCGTGTCGAACGCTTGTGTTGTGCCATTGCCTGCGGCAACGGTGTGCTACACTCTTGCACTGCTGAGTGGGCCAGACGGTCGCGCGATGTGCTGCTTGCAGCACGCGTGAGGAAAGTCCGGGCTCCAGAGGGCGGGATGCCGGCTAACGGCCGGGCGGAGTGATCCGACGGAAAGCGCCGCAGAAAAGAAGACTCCCACCTGCGCCGCAAGGCGTAAAGGGAAAAGCTGAAACGGTGGTGTAAGAGACCACCAGCGTCGTGGCAACACGGCGGCTTGGCAAGCCCCATCCGGAGCAAGCGCGAATAGGAACGCTATGGGCCGGCCCGGTCCGCGTTCGGGTAGCGTGCGTGGAGCTGCACGGTAACGTGCAGACAAGATAAATGACCGTTCACGACAGAACCCGGCTTATAGGCCCACTTGGCAACTATGTTGACGCTGCGAACCCGTCAGCGCGGCAATCTGCCTTACAAGCCTTCGGGCATGACCATAAGGTCAATGCCCTCGTCTTTCAAGGCACCTTGCTCGCGCTGACGGGTTCTCGCTCATATGACCCAATCCGCTGTCAAGAGCCACAATGGCCCCGCCGACCGCT
>CAUBWQ010000055.1 GCA_958439775.1 uncultured Collinsella sp.
TGTCGATATCCTGGGTTTCCCTTTCATTATCGATGGCGAGGAGCGCACAGACGACATCTGGTGGAGCATGAGCCCTAAGGAGTTCTACGACCGCATGCGCGCCGGTGCCCGCGTGTCCACCTCGGCTGTGTCGCTCGGTCGCTATATCGAGTTTTTTACCGAGTGCGCCAAAGAGGGCACGCCCACGGTCTACCTGTGCTTTACCTCGGCGCTGTCGTCGAGCTACAACTCCGCGTGCCAGGCGGCAGATGTCGTGCGCGCCGAGTATCCCAACTTTGAGCTCTACGTGGTCGACAACGCTCTGCCCTGCGCGACCGGTGCGCTCTTGGCGCTCGAGGCCGTGCGCCAGCGTTCGGCGGGACTGACCGCCAAGCAGCTGGTCGATTGGGCAAACGAGGCAAAGACCTACGTGCACGGCTACTTTACGCTCGAGAGCTTTGACGCGCTGGCTGCCGGCGGCCGCATTCCGCCCGCGGCGGCGCAGCTCACGGCAAAGCTCGATGTCAAGCCCGAGCTCTCCTACGACCTGGCCGGCTCGCTGTCGCTGATCGGCGTCAACCGCGGCCGCAAGAAGGCGCTCAAGTCCATCCTCAAGTCGTTCCGCGAGAACTACGTGCCCGATCGCACCATGCCCATCGCCATCATGACGGCCGATGCCGAGAAGGACGGCGACTGGCTCGAGGCCGCCATCCGCAAGGAGGAGGGCTGCGCCGACGTCACGATCATTCGCGGCTCCGTGGGTCCCACCATCGGCTCGCACGTGGGCCCCGGCATGGTGGGCTGCGCGTTTTGGGGTAAGAACCGCGCCGACAAGGCGTCGCTTTCCGACCGTATCGCCCGCCGCGTGCGCGGTCAGTAGGCAAGCGCTGCGTCCGTAATCGCCCTCGACTCACAGCCCAAACGCTGGCACCGAGTATTCAACCTGGTAACAACACCCAACCCAAAAGGAAAGGTTTCATGGCAAACAAGCTCTCCGTCGCATTCATTGGCACCGGAATCATGGGTGCCCCCATCGCCGGCCACATTCTGGACGCCGGCTATCCCGTCACGGTCAACAACCGCACCAAGTCCAAGGCGGCGGCGCTTATCGAGCGCGGCGCCGTCTGGGCAGATACGCCGGCCGATGCCGCGGCGAACGCCGATGTCGTCTTTACCATGGTGGGCTATCCCTCCGAGGTCGAGGAACTCTACCTGGCGGGCGACGGCCTGCTCGCGTGCACCAAGCCGGGTGCTGTCTTGATCGACCTCACCACGAGCTCGCCCGAGCTCGCCCGTGACATTGCCGAGGCCGCCCAGGTTTCTGGTCGCATGGCGTTTGACTGCCCTGTCACCGGCGGCGAGTCGGGTGCTATCGCCGGCACGCTCACGGCTATCGTGGGCGCTACCGAGAACGACATCGCGCCGGTCCGCGATATCCTTTCCACCTTTGCGGCCAACATCTGCTGCTTCGACGGCGCCGGTAAGGGCCAAGCTGCCAAGCTTGCCAACCAGGTGTCACTGGGCGCCTGCATGGTCGGCATGGCAGACGCCATGGCATTTGCCGAGCTGAGCGGCCTTGACCTGGAGAAGACCCGCCAGATGATCCTGGGCGGTACCGGCAAGTCCGGCGCCATGGAGAGCCTGGCGCCCAAGGCGCTCGACGGCGACTACAAGCCCGGCTTTATGGTCGAGCACTTTATTAAGGACCTGCGCTTGGCGCTCGCCTATGCCGACGACCGCGAGCTTGCGCTGCCCGGCGCCGACGTGGCCTTTACGCTCTACGATATGCTCGACGCCATCGGTGGTGCCAAGCTGGGCACCCAGGCCATCACGGTCCTCTATAAGGAGGAGGCCGACGCCATCGCCGCCGGTCTGGACTGGTCTCAGTATCGTCCCGAGGAGCATGGCGCTCACGAGGAAGGCTGCGGTTGCGGCGAGCACGGCGACGACCATGAGTGCGGTTGCGGTCACCATCACGGCGAGGACTACGAGTGCTGCGGCGGCCACGGCCATGACGACGGCCATGAGTGCTGCTGCGGCCACCATCACGGGGAGTAGCGCCCATGAGCTGGACGTTCGTGGTACTAGCGCTGGTGCTCTTTCTCTTTGCGATCTACATTGGCTTTTTGTGCGGCCAGTGGGCCTGCGAAAAGCGCGTGATCACCAAGCGCGACTACTGGATTGCCAACTTTGCAGGAGCGGCGGCAGTCGTCCTGCTGACCTGGGTGTTCTCGCTGTTCCCGCTGGTGCAGTTTGCGCCGATCGGCTGGCTCGGCGGTTTTATCGCCGGTCGTAAGATGAGCTTTGGCGAGTCCGTCGGTGCGTGGCGCACGCAGGCCGAGGTCTTTCACGTCAACAAGGCTCATCGCGCCGCCGCCGACGCGGGCGACGCTGAGGAACGCCGCCGTGCGCGTCGCAATGGCGCGGCCGACCGACAGCTCATCTCGGTCACCGATGACAGTAAGGGTACTGGCAAGCACGCTAAGAAATAGTAAGAAGAGGTAACTATGGCAGAAAACAAAGACGAACAGCTCACCGACGAGGAGCTGGCACAGCTTCAGCTGGCAGAGGAGAACGAGAACGCCGTCGACCGCCTGGTCAAGGAGCTCGGCTGCCCCACGCGCCGCATCCGCCAGTTTGCCGCCCGCGTGTTGCATCTGCTGGCCGAGCGCGATCCGCAGCGCGTCGTGCCCTGCGTGCCCGCGCTGATCGAGGCACTCGACCGCCCCGAGGCGCAGACCCGCTGGGAGGCCCTCGATGCCCTGACGGCGCTCGCCACCACCTGCCCCGAGCAGCTGGGCGATGCCTTTGAGGGCGCCGAGACTGCACTGTTCGACGAGATCTCCTCCACGCTGCGCTATGCCGCCTTCCGCCTGCTGTGCGTGTGGGGTGCCACGAGCGTCGAGCGTTCGCGCGAGGCTTGGCCCATCCTGGACGAGGCCATCCAGTGCTACCACGGCGACCTCGAGTATCGCGACATGCTTGGTTGCCTGTATGAGTTTGGCCAGGGCGAGATCGACGCCGAGGTCGCCGAGAAGCTCGCGCTGCGCCTTAAGTTCGACGCCGAGAACGGCAAGGGCAGCTATCTCAAGGCCCGTTCGAGCGAGATTTGCGAAATGCTTGTTAAACGTTTTGGCCTGGATCTCTCCAAAAAGAAGAAGCGTGCTAGCGTTAAAAAATCTGATGCCGCCGAAGACGAGGAGTAACAGATTATGGCGCACGATGTAGTCCTGATTCCCGGTGACGGTATCGGTCCCGAGATTACGCAGGCCATGCGCCGCGTGGTCGACGCCGCCGGGGTCAAGATCAACTGGAACGTCCAGGAGGCCGGTGCCGGCGTCATGGACGAGTTTGGCACGCCACTGCCCCAGCACGTGCTCGATGCGGTCGCCGAGACCAAGGTTGCCATCAAGGGCCCCATCACCACGCCGGTCGGTACGGGTTTCCGCAGCGTCAACGTGGCCCTGCGCAAGCACTTCGACCTGTATGCCTGCGTGCGCCCCTGCCTGTCGCAGCCGGGCGACGGCTCGCGCTTCCGCGACGTCGACCTGGTCATCGTGCGCGAGAACACCGAGGACCTCTACGCCGGCATCGAGTTCGATGAGGGCGCTGCCGAGGTCGAGGAGCTCTCGCAGCTCGTCGAGCGCTCGGGTCAGAAGACCTTCGCCGCTGATTCCGCCATCTCAATTAAGCCGATCTCCATCGCCAAGAGCCGCCGTATTGTGGAGTATGCCTTTGAGTATGCCCGCCGCTGCGGCCGCAAAAAGGTGACGGCCGTGCATAAGGCCAACATCATGAAGGCGACCGACGGCCTGTTCCTGCGCGTGGCGCGCGAGGTGGCCGCCAACTATCCCGATATCGAGTTCAACGACAAGATTGTCGACGCCACCTGCATGGGCCTGGTCCAGAACCCCAACGACTTCGATGTCCTGGTGCTGCCCAACCTGTACGGCGATATCGTGAGCGACTTGTGCGCCGGCCTGGTGGGCGGCTTAGGGATGGCCCCCGGCTCCAACATCGGTGCCGACTGCGCAATCTTTGAGGCAACGCACGGATCCGCGCCCGATATCGCGGGCCAGGATATCGCCAACCCCACGGCCGAGATCCTCTCTGCTGCGATGATGCTCGATCACCTGGGCGAGAACGACGCGGCCAATCGCATTCGCGCCGCCGTTTCTGCCACGCTCGACGAGGGTGAGCAGGTTACCGGCGACGTTCGTCGTGCCCAGACCGGCTCCGTTGAGGGTGCTGTGGGCACGCAGGCCTTTGCCGATGCCGTTATCGCGCACCTGGCCTAAGGTATGCACGCTGCAAACGCCTAAGTAGTACTTAAGTGTTTGCGTATAACCTGAGAATCAATACGCCCGGCGCTCTGTCGGGCGTATTCTATTGCGGACTATGTTTCCTAACAAGGAGTAACTGATATGGGTCTGATTCAAAAGAAGGACGAGAAGGACGAGATCGACGGCATCCAGATCATCGAGCGCGGCGAAGGCCCCGACGGTGACGAGGACGAGAAGATCGATCTGGTCGCCGGCACGTCTGCCGAACATATTGCCGCCGGCACGTCCGCCGAGGAGGAGGACGCTCGCTTGGAGGCAAAGATCGCCGCGGATGCAGCTGACGAGAACCTCATGCCCGAGGAACAGGACGAGGACGACGACTCCGACGCGGACGACCATGCATCCAAGCACAAGAAGACGATGATTGCCGCCTTTGTGGTTGCAGTCGTGATCGCTGCGGTGGTCGGCTTCTTTATTGGCAATGGAGGCTTTGGCGGCAAGGGTGTCGGCTCGGCGACCCTCACCGAGGACCACCTCGATTCGACCGTGGCAAGCTATAGCTACAACGGCAAGAAGAGCGACATCACCGCGCGCGAGGCCATCGAGAGCCAGTACAGCCTCGATACCGTCAAGGATAGCGATGGCAACTATACCGCTCCGTCTGCCGATGTCATTCTGTCCTACGTGCGCAACAAGATCCTGCTCGATGCTGCCGAGGACGAGGGCATCACCGTCTCTTCTAAGGAAATGAAGAAGTACGCCGAGGATTCCATCGGCACTTCGGACTACAAGACCATGGCCACGCAGTATGGCGTGTCCAAGGACCAGGCCAAGCAGATCGTCCGCCAGTCCGCGACGCTGCAGAAGCTCTATAAGAAGAAGGTCGGCGACAGCTCCGCAAGCATGCCGACCGCCCCGACCGAGCCTGCTGACGGCAACGAGGAGACCGCGAGCAAGGACTACGCCGACTACATCATCAACCTTGCCGGCGACGAGTGGGATAGCTCAAAGGGCACCTGGAAGGACGCCGATAGCACCTATGCTAAGGCCTTTGCCGACGATGCCTTTACGGCCGATAGCGCTACCTATAAGCAGGCCATGACCGCCTATTACACCGCCTACCAGCAGTATTCCTCGCAGGCTTCGAGCGCTAGCTCCAAGTGGACCGAGTATGCTAACGGCCTCTACGCCAAGGCCAACATCAGCATCTACGGCCTGTTTGCGTAAGGTTTGCCTGCACTACTGCGCGCTAACCGATCTACCTGATTGAGCCCGCTAGAACGGACAACGTTCTAGCGGGCTTTTTGCGTTGAGGGCGTGATTGACGGCTTAATTATGGCTATTCATCTTTAAGCCCAAAAAGGCTATCGGCTTCATCGTCGGATATATATTCCAGTACATCGCCTGGTTGGCAGTCGAGTGCCCGGCATATCGCGTCAAGAGTTGAAAAACGTATGGCAGAAACCTTGCCCGTCTTAATGCGTGACATATTGACCTGGGAGATGCCCACACGTTCCGCAAGCTCTTTGGATGAGATCTTGCGTTCGGCGAGCATGCGGTCAAGCCGCAGAATAATCATGGATTCCCCCTAGAGCAACTCGTCATCTTGTTTTTGCAGGATATACCCGTAGCGGAAGATGCTGGCAATCAGGCAAATAATCAGGCCTGCAAAGAGCATGGAGGGCTCGAATAACTGGCCGACGAACGCATCCGTAAAGCTGCCGCCAAATCCTGAGAGTATCATTCCCGTGATTACGGCGCCAAGAAGCCTCACGGCAACGCCGCCGATAAGGAATAAATGTCCTACTCGACGAAGTGTCTGGTTACATTCAAGGTCAAAGGGCCTGCCTTCCTTTTCAATGTTGAGGAAAAGCCTGCGCACGCTTATCGCGATGGTAAGCGCGAGACATGTCATCAAGAGACTCCCTATGGCAGTGTGACCATCGTGTGCGACGAGCATAAGTGGGGCCTGCGCATCGGTGCCGACGATAGCAAGGCACGGCCCTTCGCCGGCTTGAAGTTCTACGGATTGGAGACACGACCCTTGAGAGAGGCCAGGCAATATGAGTAGAAGGTCAATCGCAATGACTGCGAGGAGTCCC
>CAUBWQ010000056.1 GCA_958439775.1 uncultured Collinsella sp.
TAACATCATCTATGCCGTGGTCGCTGTGATCGGCTGCGTGGGCGTGATCACGGGCGTGCCGGCGACGCTTACGGTGGGCGGCGTGCAGATTTTCCTGTCCTATGCTAACCAGTACACCAAGCCGTTCAACGAGGTCACCAACGTCATTACGCAGATCCAGACGGCGTATGCCTCGGCGCGCCGTATGTTTGCGCTGCTCGATGCGCGCGAGCAGGAGCCCGATGCGCCAGATGCCGTGGAACTTGCCGCACCGCAGGGCGAGGTCGCCCTTGAGCATGTGGACTTTAGCTACGTGCCCGACCGCAGGCTGCTGCAGGACATCTGCATCGAGGCTAAGCCCGGCATGCGCTTTGCCCTGGTCGGTCCTACGGGCTGTGGCAAGACGACGCTCATCAATTTGCTACTGCGTTTTTACGATATCGATGCCGGTCGCATTGCGGTCGATGGCCGTTCCTCGCGTGACTACACGCGCGCAAGCCTGCGCCGCGCCTTTGGCATGGTGCTGCAGGACACTTGGCTGTTCGCGGGCACGGTGGCGGACAACATCGCTTACGGTTGCCCAGGAGCTACTCGCGAGCAGGTTGTCGAAGCCGCCAAGCGCGCGCACGCGCACAAGTTTATCGTGCAGCTGCCAGGCGGCTACGATACGGTCATCGGCGAGGACGGCGGCACGTTTAGCCAGGGTCAAAAACAGCTGCTGTGCATCGCGCGCGTCATGCTCACCGACCCGGCTATCTTGCTGCTGGACGAGGCGACCTCGAGTATCGATACCCGCACCGAGCTGCAGGTGCAGGCGGCATTCGACGAGCTCATGGCCGGTCGCACAAGCTTTGTGGTGGCGCACCGCCTGAGCACCATCCGCAACGCCGACTGCATCCTGGTGATGCGCGACGGCCAGATTATCGAACGCGGCACGCACGACGAGCTGCTAGCGGCAGGTGGCTTCTACGCCGAACTCTACCGCAGCCAGTTCGCCCAGTGAGCAAGCTCGTGGGGCAAGTTAATCAATCGACAGACGGTGGTTTACATCTGTCACGTTAGTACTAAGATATTCATCTAATAAATTGCATTAGTGGCTTTAGTTTTGGGGGAAACGAGGCAACGTGACTATGACGTGCTCTTTGGTGGTCAACAGCAAGAGCGGTAATACCAGGATGGTTTCGGGCGCGATCAAGCGCACTCTGCAGGCTGCGGGTGTTGATTTTGTCCATGCCGCGGCGTTGAGCGACGATGCGGATGCAGATCAGGTTGCGCTCGAGGCGCAGGGCGCCTGCGCGGCCGACACGGTGCTCGTCGGTTTTTGGTGCGACAAGGGCGCGTGCACGCCTTCGGTCGCGGCGTTGCTCTCCGCTTTGCACGGCAAGCGCGTCTTCCTGTTTGGCACCTGCGGCTTTGGGGCCGATCAGAGCTATTACCAGCAGATTATCGACCGCGTAACTTCCAATTTGGCTGGGGATGCCGAGCTTGCGGGCTGGGCGATGTGCCAGGGCAAGATGGGCCCCGCGGTCAAGCAGCGCTACGAGGCCATGCTCGAGCAAGATCCCGACAACGCCCGCGCTAAGTTGCTGCTCGATAACTGGGTCGCCGCAAAGGATCACCCCACCAAGGAAGATCTGGATAACATGGCTGCAGCCGCCAAAAAGGCCGTGCTGGGGGAGTAGCTCCCATCGCTGACGGCGGTCGGTCCATCTTTCTAAATGAAACGTCCTCCCGGGCGTTGGGGCACGAAGTTCCCTGCTCTACAGTCCTGCGCAAGACGAAGGCCACATTAAGTGGCCTTCTTTGCGTGCGGAACTCGCGATGAACTTCGTGCCCCGCCGTCCGGGAGGACGCCTCTTTATTGATGGGAGGCCTGATAGGTCGATGGTTCCGTGCCCGGATGCGTCCAAAGTGGGACGGGCTTTCCGGATGGGCAGGCTTTCGAAAAATGCGTCCCGGAATTTGCCTTTGGAATGGGATGCAGTTTCCCGATGAGGTGCTTTGCGGAAAGTGCATCCCACTCTGGGCGGTCGAAGTGGGACACACTTTCCCAAAGGCGCTCCAACGGGAAATTGCGTCCCATTATTCGGTCAAGAAACGGGATGCATTTTCCCAATGTGAGCAAAACCGGAAAATGCATCCCACAATCAGCCCTCAAAGTGGGACGCCGTTTCCCAATGAGGCTCAAGCGGAAAATGCATCCCGGAATTTGCGCTCAAAGTGGGATGCGGTTTCCGGTTGAGGGTCTAAAGGGAAAATGCGTCCCAGAATCGACGCTTGAAATGGGATGCAGTTTCCCGATGAGGCACTCGACGGAAAATACATCCCAGAAATGGCCTTTGAGCTGGGATAAGATTTCCGCGGCATCTCGGATTCTCAAAAATGAGACACGCCGTTGGCGAAAATGAGACACGTGATATCGGGCATCGGATGTATCATTTGCAAAAATGAGTCCACTCCACTCGAATAAAGCGAGGTCCCTCATGTACGTTCCACGCCCCCGTATCCGTAGGCTGTCGAAAATCCCGCTTGTTGGGACGGCGGCGCTTGCTGCGTTGATCGCCACGAGCGTCGCCTGCTTCACGGCCACGCTCCAGGTTGCCCAGGCGGCAGACGCGCCCGCAATCACCGATATGACCGAGCAGGATTATCAAGCCCTGGGTCTGGGCACGAGCGAGGACATTCCGGCCGATACCGTTGCCCCTATTCCACTGATACCCCCACGACGTTTGCCACGCGCAGCGAGGTCTATATGTCAGCTAACGGTAGCCATGGCAATCGCTACACTCTGCGCGACAAGCTCGAGAACGTCGAGCGCGGTGACATTGGCGGCAGCAGCAAACTCACCGATGGCTATGGAAGTGTGTGGGGCGCCGCAAAGTTCTGGCAAAACGTCAACAACTTCGATACGAACAGCGATCTCTACAAGCATAGCGACTACGGTGGCGGCACCTGGTCGTACCTAAGCAACAATGAGTCCTCAACAGTACTCGCCAACGACAACAACGGTTTCTCGGGCATTCACGCCACGAGTGTTGAGTTCTGCAGCGACGCCAGCACGGGCAAAAAGAGCCGCGTTGCCGAGCTCCGTGCCTACGGCGACAGTTCCTCCACGACGATTGACGGCAAGTCATACGCCGGAAAGGTTGAGCTGGTCCTCTACTCGTTTAGCAACGGGCGTACGCGCACTCTCGACACACACCTGCCGGTGACGGTCAACACTAATATGATGTACGAAGGCCGTTTTAAGTACCTGGATGCCGGTTACCTGCAAGAGCACGACGCCGTCTTTGATGTCGAGGCGGGCGATGTCGATGGCGACGGCGTCGACGAGCTTTTTGTCTACGCGGGCTGCTATGTCGACGAGAACGGCGTGCGCAAGGCTGTAGTCGACATGTATGACTTGGAGGGCGGCAACTGGAAGCAAAGCGTCGTCAAGATCGATGCCGGTAACGCCGCGGACTACACCACGCACAACAAGGGCGGGAACGACTCCTGGACGCAGCTTCAGTCAGCTCCTGTCGTTTCGCTAGCGGCCGGCGACCTCGATCGCGATTTTTGCGATGACCTCGCCATCGTGGTCTCGGCACCCTACGGCAAGAAGAATATTGATAAGTCGACGCATTGCGAGCTGTTTTCGTGGGATGCATCCAAGGGTGCGCTCGTCCATGTCGATGCTCTGGGCGACGCGGGCGCAATCTCCCTCTCCGCGAACGGCAAGACCATGGTCGCTGCGAATGCGACGTTCGGCACGTTTGCCGCCTACGATGAAGAAGGAAAGAAGACGGGTGAAACCGTCACGGGCCTTATTCTTGCGGGCTATGACTGGCAACGCAGCGCTTTTGATTACGGTGCTTCTGACGGCAGCAAGGGGCTCTACGGCGCGCTGTACCGCTACGCGTATTTTGACTCGGAGTCTGGCGAGTTCAAGCTTTCCGATTGCAAGGAATACAGAGACGGGCTCCTCGCCTCCTATGGGCTGATGCATGTGCCCAACAGCGCATGGAAGGATAGCGCTCAGGATAAGCGCTATCCGTGCACCTTGGCGCCTATTGCCCTTGCCACTGCCAACCTTGACGGCCTGTCCGAGCAGCTGGCGGTCGACGAGGTGCTCGTGGGCGGCGATGTGTTCCGCGACTTTGCCTGCAACACGGCACAGAGCGGGGCCCAGGGCTTGGGGTCCATGGTCGGAACCATGAGCATGAGCGGTCAGCAATACAACAGCAGCAACAAGCATGACCACAAGGGTATAGAGCAGGTGTGGCGGGCAGCGTCTCGGGTTCGGACCGCTATAACGAGAGCTTTATCGCCGTGGTGGGCAAGCACCGCGACGAGGACCTGCGCAAGAACGATGACTACTATTGGATGACCGCCTCGCATTTTTCGCTCGACGAGAACGGAAAGGTGCGCCGCGGCGAGGAGCAGGTGATTAGCGAGAGCAACCGTCGCGGCACTACCTACGGCACATTTATCTCGCTCGCGCTGCTCGATGTCGACAACGACAGCGTCAAGATCACGTACAAGGACCGCTACAAGGTCTATACCAACCCGCGCGTGCTTGCCGTGCTGCAGGATGCGCCCTATGTTGAGGATCTGGAGCAGGCATACGGCTATCTGGTGTTGGGCGGCACGTCATACGGAGAGGAAAAGGGCACGGGGACATCCCAGGGCTATACCATTGGCGCCGAGTTGGGCGTTGCCGTCGAGGTGCAGACCGGTCCGCCCCTGGTCGCGATGAATGCTTCAGTCGATTTTGCCGCCGAGGGATGCTATGACTACCGGAGCGAGCGCACGGTCAGCGCAAGCGTAAACTATGAGTCGCATGCCGGCGAGGGTGACAAGGCCGTGCTCTACACGATTCCGATGGTCTATTACGAGTATGAGATCGAAAATGAGGAAACTGGTGGCAAGGGCGTGATGGCGGCGCCCGTGTCGCTCGGCGCGCAGACCTCGGTCGTTAATGTCGAGGCCTATGACCGCATTGCCAAACAGCACAATATGACGCCGCTCAGCTACTTTTTGACCAACCGGTCGGGAGAACCCGGAACCTATCAAACGACGCTCAACGGCGAGACTCCCGTTGGGGATTCCTTTGGCCTGGGCAAGCCTGGCGTAACGCGCGCCTACACGCACGATGGGTTTAACGGCGCCGCCGCGCAGTCGGGGGCGAGCATTGAGCAGACCATCGAAGTCGAGGAGGGCAAGGAGCAGGAGCTCGAGCTCGGCTTGACGCTGAACGGCAGCGTTGTCATGGGCGCGAAGCTCGCAAAGCACGAGTTGTTTGGCGGCCTGTGCTTTGGTGCCAACGCCGGCTTTACTACGGGTAACTCCTCGAGTGAATCGACCGAATACGGCGGCACCGTCGACAACCTGCCCGAGGCCGCGCAGGGCAAGTACGGTTTTGTGTGGCGTCTGGGCGTCAACGCGGTGGATGACGACAAGTTCGAGGCAGACTCGGGCGACAAGCTCGGCACCAAGGACACCGACCAGTTCTGGATCGTGGGCTATGACGTTAAGGACGTCGAGATGCCCGACGCGCCGGCCGTGACGGGCTTTACGGCAAACGCCGTCGATTCGACCAGCGTTACGTTTAGCTGGGACGATGTACTCGCAAACAAGAGTGGCTTTAGCTACGGCGTGGGCATGCTGCAGAGCAATGCGGCGGATGCGGTCGTCAATAGCTGGAAGATTGCCGACAACACGCAGACCTCGCTCAAGTGGGATGGGCTGCAGCCCAATACGGAGTATCGATTCGCCATCGCCGCCGTTAAGAATGGATCCACGACCGAAACAGGTATTCGCTCGGCAATCATCACGGTCAAGACCATGCCCGATGGCATGACGATGACCGTGAGCGGACCTGCGGCGGATGCTGCGGAGGGGTCGGATCTTGGATACGACTCTTCGGTTGAGCGCGCGGCGGGAAGCCACCTGACGCTCTCGGCGATTGGCCATGTGAAGCAACTCGGTGCCGACGATAGCGAAACAGGGCTGGCACCGACCTATATGTGGTACCGCAAGGGCCGCGGCGAGACAGAGTTTAAGCTCGTGGGTGCCGATGGCAACCTCGCGGCTGGAACGGCCTCAAAGCTCGAGATTGACCTGACCGCAGACGATGACGGTGCGCAGTATTACTGCCACGTGGGATACAACGACGTGGGCCTCGACACCGGCACGACGCTCGTGAATATCGAGGCCGAGGAGACGGCGCCCACAACGGTGAACGCCACCCCGATCCGCACGCGCCGCCTGTTCTCACAGGCAAGTGCGGGCGCCAAGAAGTTCCTGGACCATACGCTGGTAAACACCGCCGGCCCAACCGATTCCGAAGGCTCAAAGGACCCCGAGACTCCTGAGA
>CAUBWQ010000057.1 GCA_958439775.1 uncultured Collinsella sp.
AGCACTATTGACAGAATACAGGGGTCTTAATTGGTCTGATCAAAGCGAACTCGAGCGAGCTTTGGTCGAAGTCGGCCACTACAAACTGTCGGCCTACTGGTTTCCCTACAAAACCAAATGCAAGTCCGGGATTACCATCTTTCGCGAAGGCACAACATTCGAAACCATCATCTACACGTATGAATTTGACCGAGCCCTCCGGCAGTTAATGTTTGATGCGGTCGGCAGAATTGAGATCTACCTCAAAAGCAGAATTGCCTATCTTGCCTCTGAGGAACGCGGGCCTTTCTGTTACCCAGATGTCGCCATAACGAGGCTCAACTCGGCATGTCCATCGCGCTTTGCGCCGCGCTGGGCTACGCAGCCGTCTTTGGCAGCGCCACCAATACGCTGCTCGCACCCATCCTGATTGGCTGCGAAGTCTTCGGTTTCGGTAATCTGCCGGCATTCTTCATCGTCTGCGTCGCGGCTTACCTGTTCAACATGGATAAGTCGATCTATGCCCTGCAGAAGCGGGCGTAGAAAGATGTCCAAGCAAGTGGTCTCAACCGGAAACGGCATCCCACTCTAAGGCTGTATTCCGGGACACGGTTTCCGTTTGGGACGCCATTCGGAAAGCGCATCCCGTTCTTTCACGGCGTCTTGGCTATGCAAAGTGCTCGAACGTTATTCCTCGTACGCGCCCTCGAGCCGAAGCAGCCACTCCTTGCGGTCAAGCCCGCCGGCATATCCGTTAAGCGAGCCGTCGGCGGCAACCACGCGATGGCACGGCACAATGATCGAAATAGGATTCCGCGCGACCGCGGCCCCCACGGCACGGGGAGACACAACAGGTGCTTCGTTTCCCGGTACACGATGTCGAGCCGCAACACGCTGGGCGATCTCACCATACGTAGCGACCTCGCCACGCGGGATAGAAAGCAGCTCAAACCAAACCTCACGCTGAAACGCCGTGCCAATCATATGCAACGGCGGCGTAAACCGAGGCTCCTGCCCCGCAAAATAAGCATTCAGCCAAGCCCAAGAACGCTCAAGCACCGAAGAAGCCGCGCCATTTGCCGGACTCACCGAAGACATCCCACCGGTACCAGAAACCGCATCGGCGCCTTCAACATGTTCGGGATCTTCTTTGAGAAGCGTGGAGCCAAAGTGCTCCTGCCCCTCAAACCAAAGCCCCGTCAAACCGCGGCCATCAGCGGCAAGCAGGATTTCGCCCAAAGGCGAAGCAAACGTCGTCGTGACCACCAGCGGCTCCTTTCAAAACTCCGCAACATAATACCGCGAATTGTGCAGACAACCCCACAGATACGTCTGGGCGGGCTCGCAATTGCTTAAGCGAGGCTGTTTTCCCCAATCAAGCGAAGAAGACGCAGGGCTTCGACGCCAGAGAGGTACCTCTATCAGCTGAGCTCTAATACTTTCCCGAGAAGTGAACGAGTAAAAACGAAGCCCCGGAGCATCCACACCTTTAGCCCAAAAAACCGCAGGATTCACGCTGTAAAACCGCAGGAAATAGCGGTCAAAATATGCCAATGCTTCGGGGGTCCAAATAAGCTCGTTCACTTCACGGGAAAGTATTAGACCCCGATTCACCCCAACCCCAAAGTCGCCCCAGGCAGCAGGCGCGACAGCGCCGCGGCTGCCGTCACGGCCCCGCAGTCACCCCAGGCAGCAAGCGCAACGCGCCGCAGCTGCCGGCCGCGCCCCACAGTCCCCCCAAGGCGGCAGGCGCAAAGCGCCGAGGCCGCCGCCGGGACCAGGGCCCGCAACAACCACGCGCCCCTGCATCAGCCCAGCGGCCCCAACCAACAACGACCCCATCGCAGACCGCTTGCAGCAGCGTCACCGCAGGCGGGGGCCGGGCTTGGTTTTCAGAACACTCCGCAGACCAGTGTGGCGCCTTGTCCGCGGCTCCGAAGGAGCAGGACAAGGCGCCACACATGGTCGAGGACGTTCTGAAAACCAAGCCCGGCCCCCGCCGGACAGATCCACCGTTACTCGCAGAGCAGCTTGGCGATCTGGACGGCGTTGGTTGCCGCGCCCTTACGGATTTGGTCGCCGCAGCACCAGAAGGTGATGCCGCGCGCAGCCTCGGGGTTCGAGATGTCGCGGCGTACGCGACCGACCCAAATCAGGTCCTGGTCGGAGGTGTCCATCGGCATGGGGAAGCGGTCGTGCGCATCCTCGGCGCTCATGTCGTCAACCAGCTTCACGCCCGGAGCGGCAGCCAGCGCGGCACGGGCCTCCTCAACCGTAATGTCACGCTCGAACTCGAGCGTAATGCTCTCGGAGTGCGAGCGCAGCACAGGCACGCGCACGCAGGTGCAGTTCACGCGCAGCTCGGGCAGGTGCATGATCTTGCGGCCCTCGTTTTGCAGCTTCATCTCCTCGGAGGTAAAGCCCTCCTCCTTGACGCCGCCGATCTGCGGAATCAGGTTACTCGCCAGCTGGGCGGCAAACGCGCGCGGCTCGGGAATCTCCTCGCCACGGCCCAGGGCGGCCAACTGAGCCTCGAGCTCGGCCATGCCGGGGGCGCCAGCACCCGAAGCCGCCTGGTACGTCGAGACGATCATGCGTTTCACGCCAGCGAGCTGATGCAGCGGCCACGTGGGAACCAGGCCGATAATGGTCGCGCAGTTGGGGTTGGCGATAAGGCCGTGATGCCACTTGATGTCGTCGGCATTGATCTCGGGCACGACCAGCGGCACCTCGGGATCCATGCGGAAGGCATGGCTGTTGTCGACCACGACGGCGCCGCGCTTAACGGCCTCGGGCAGCAGCTCCTTCGCGATATCGTCACCGGCGGCTCCAAGCACAATGTCGCAGCCCTCAAAGGCCTCGGGGCAAGCCTCTTCGATCACGATTTGCTCGCCGCGGAACTCAACGGTCTTGCCCGCGGAGCGTGCACTTGCCAGCAGCTTGAGCTTGCCAACCGGGAACTCCTGCTCGTTGAGGCACTCGAGCATCTGGGTGCCTACAGCTCCCGTCGCGCCCAAAATAGCAACCGTGTACTGTTTCATGCTTCCCCCTTTAAAGGTTGTGGCTTTTGCCCGCACGCCGAGCAGGCCGATTATTGTTGCCAGTTTATACAAGAACAGGGCGGGCATGAAACCCGCCCCGTCGAAACGAAACCGAAACGAAACGCCCCGCCGTAGATTTTTAAGACATGACCCAAAAATCTACCGAGCAGTCGCTACTTTTTGAGCGCGGCCAGGGTGGGATCGGCCGGCGCGGGAGCCTCCAGATCGGAGACCTTCACAATGCCGTTCTCGTCGGAGAAGGCACGGTAAATGGTCCGAATCGCAAGGTCGAAGTCCTTCTCCTCGACACCGATAATGATATTGATCTCGTCGCAGCTCTGCGAAATCATACGCACACTCACGCCCGCCTGGCCAAGCATGCCAAACAGGTGGCCAGAGATGCCGGCACGACCGCGCAGGTTGCGGCCAACGGTAGCGATAAGCGCCAGGCCCTCGACAACCTCGATCTCGAGCGGCTCGACCTCCTGCTGAATGTCTCCCACGAGCGAGTACAGCGAGTCGTGCACGTCCTGCTCCTGCACCACGGCGCCAAAGCGGTCGACACCAGTGGGCATGTGCTCGACGGAAACGTCATAGCGCTCGAAGACCGAAAGCGCGCGGCGCATAAAACCGACACGGGGTTTGGTGCGGTCGCGGGCAACGTTGATGGCGACAAAACCGCGCTTGCCGGTCACACCGGTAATGATGGGCTCCGCCTCGCCCTCATCAGCCGTCTCGCTAATGATGGTGCCGGGGTCCTGCGGCGCATTGGTGTTCTTGATGACCAGCGGAATACCCGCCTCACGCACAGGGAACACGGCCTCCTCGTGCAGGACGCTTGCGCCCATGTACGAAAGCTCGCGCAGCTCCTCGTAGGTAACGCGGGCGATGGGCTGAGCCTCGGGCACGATGCGCGGATCGGCAGAGTAGAAACCCGAGACGTCGGTCCAGTTCTCGTACAGATCGGCGCCCAGGCACTTGGCCAGAATCGAGCCCGAGATATCGCCGCCGCCACGATCGAGCAGCTTGATCTGGCCCTCACGCGTCGCGCCGTAGAAGCCAGGCATAACGAAGCCGCCCTGCTGGCCGTACTCCTGCACCAGCTCGGAGGTACGGTTCATGCTGAGCGTACCGTCGTGATGGAATGCCACAACCGTCGCGGCATCCAGGAACGGCAGGCCCAGGTACTCGGCCATCAGGCGAGCGGTGAAGTACTCGCCACGGCTCACAAGCTCCTCGGTGGAGTAACCGCCCGAGCGGGCGCGCTCGGCAAAAGCCGCGAACTCCTCACGGATGGGATAGGTGAGCTCCAGCTCGTCAGCGATATCAAAATAGCGCTGGCCGATGTCCTCGAGCAGCTCCTCGCACGACACGTGATACTTAACGTGCGCGTTAACCAGGTAGAGCAGGTCGGTCACCTTGGTGTCGCCCTTAAAGCGGCGACCGCAGGCAGAAACCACCACAAAACGGCGGGCAGGGTCGGCATCGACGATGGCCTTGATCTTCTTGAAGTGTTCGGCGTCGGCGACCGACGAGCCGCCAAACTTGGCAATCTTAATCATGGGCTGGAGGTTACCTTTCTAAAAGCCTCTGCGAACCTATTTTGCGTGCTCTGATACCATGGTTTCACCGATTGGGACCAAGGCACCCGAGGAGCAGTGTTATATGGGAACTTATCATAGTACACGAGGACGCACTTTATCGTGCTCAAGTAAGGTGGCAATCCGTACCGGCATCGCTCCCGACGGGGGTTTGTTTGTCTCGGACGAGCTCGGCACCCAGCAGGTCGATATCAGCTCGCTTGCAGCTAAATCGTACTTTGAAATCGCTCAAGATGTGTTGGGAATGTTACTGAATGATTACACGGCCGAAGAAATTTCGGCGTGTGTCGACGAGGCATACCGCGGCACGTTCGCGAGTGAAGAGGTTACGCCGCTCGTCAAACTCGACGCTGCGCCGGGTGTTGACGCCCCTCAGACCTATGTGATGGAACTCTTTGGCGGCCCTACAAGCGCCTTCAAGGACGTCGCCCTGCAGATGCTCCCCCGTCTGATGGCCCGCACTTCCGCCAAGGACGGCGGCGCCGAGCGCATCATGATCGTCACCGCCACGTCGGGCGACACGGGCAAGGCTGCGCTCGCCGGTTTTGCCGACGCTCCGGGCACGGGCATCACCGTCTTTTATCCCGAGGGCAAGGTCAGCCGCGTCCAGAACCTGCAGATGTCCACGCAGGAGGGCGACAACGTCGCCGTCTGCGGCATCCGCGGCAACTTTGACGACGCCCAGAGCGCCGTCAAGCGCATCTTTGCCGATAAGGAGCTTGCCGAGCGCCTGGAAGCCGCCGGCACGGTGCTTTCGAGCGCCAACTCTATCAATGTCGGCCGTCTGGTACCGCAGGTCGTCTACTACTTTGCCGCCTATGCGCAGCTGCTGCGCGCCGGCGCTATCGAGGCTGGCGACGCCGTAGAGTTCTGTGTGCCCACCGGCAACTTTGGCGATATCTTGGCCGGCTACTACGCCAAGCGCATGGGCCTGCCCGTGGGCAAGCTCATCGTCGCGAGCGACAAGAACAACGTGCTTGCCGACTTCCTGACCACCGGCGTCTACGACCGTAACCGCCCGTTCTTCACGACCATCTCGCCGTCGATGGACATCCTCATCAGCTCTAACCTGGAGCGCATGCTGTACTTCCTGTCCGATGGCGACTGCGAACTCGTTGCCGGCCTTATGGAGCAGTTGGCACAGACCGGTCGCTACGAGGTACCCGCCGAGCTGCTGGCCAAGATTCAGAGCGTCTTTGGCTGCGGCTGGGCCAGCGAGGACGAGGTCCGCGCTGCCATCAAGAGTTGCTGGGACGCCAACGGCTACGTGATCGACCCGCACACCGCTTGCAGCTATCACGTCTTTGAAAAGGTCGCTCCCGCCGAGGGCGCCAAGGCTCGCGTGCTGCTTTCGACCGCCAGCCCCTACAAGTTCCCGCGCGCCTGCTGCGACGCCCTGGGCCTCGACGTCCCCGAGGATGATTTTGAGGCTATGCGTGTGCTCGAGCAGGCCACCAGCTCGCCGAACTCGAATCCAAGCCCGTCCGCTTCGAAGACGTCTGCGACGTAGCCGACATGGCCAACTACGTAGAGTCAGCAGCAAAAAAGATGGCTACCAACTAAACCCTTACTAGGCGCCGGCAAAAGCCGGCGCACCTTCTTTTATCAGATAACCACCGGGATGATGACGAACTGACATGCGGGTCTGGCCGTTTAGTTCGTCGCGAGTTCCGCACGAGCCGGAAAGCACTTAATGTGCTTTCCGA
>CAUBWQ010000058.1 GCA_958439775.1 uncultured Collinsella sp.
TGGGCGCTGGCCTCGGCGGCCTTGGCCTGGTCCAGATTGGCCTGTGCAGTAGCAACGGCCTTATTGGCGTCATCGAGCTTTGCCTGTGCGTCCTCGACGGCCTTCTTGGCGGCCTCGTACTCGTCCATACCCATGGCCTCGAGCTTGGCCTGGGCATCATCGAGGGCCTTCTTGGCCTCATCCTGCTTTGCCTTGGCGTCCTTGAGCGCCTGAGTCTTATCCTCGACACTCTTGTTGGCTTGATCGAGCTGATCGTTCAGGTCGCCCAGCTTCTTCTGCTGCTGCTCGGTCTTTTCGACGGCGGCTTTGAGCTCGTCAATCTTCTCCTGGAGCGCGGCGACTTCTGCTGCGTTCTGCTCGATTTCGTTGTCGCTCACAGCCTGCGAGGCCTGATTCTTTTGCTGCTGCGCCTGCTTTTGAGACTGGCCCGCCGCGTCGGCCTTCTTCTGGGCGGCATCGTAGGCGGCCTGAGCGTCCTTGAGCTGCTTTGCCGACTCCTCGGCCAGCTGGGCAGCCGTCTTTACGACCGCTTGGTTACCGGCGGCAACGGTATTCTCTACAGAACTACCCCCCCCCTGAACAGAATCGCCGTTATCGGTTGACGGTGCGGCGATTGCCGCCAGCGGCGACATGAGCGGCTGAGCGATGAGGCCCGCCGTCAAAACGGTTGCGACGGCGCGGTTGGCAACGCCCTTGACGTTGACAGTCTTGGCCCGAGGCTCAAAGTGCTGTGGACTATAGTTTGCCATGGCTTTCTCCCTTTGACACGGATGTATCCATACGTATCAAACGGTAGCTGTCGATTTTTGAATTCTGTTGCGCAACATTGGCGACCAGCGTATTTTTTGAAATTCATGCTCCCGTGCTTCACAATTTCGTCACATTTGAAGGAGCTGGTGCATCATATTTTCGCGTGATGGAATTGAGCCTGTGATTTGCATTTGCTCCCGCGTCATCCGCCCTATCGGATTCCGCATCCAACAGACACCCCGCCCGCCACGGTGTAGAGTTAGGACAACGGGCGCGTTGCGCGGACCGCGCTGGAACGAGGTGAACATGGAACTCGATAGACAACAGCTCAAGCGACTGCGTGAACGCCATCACCGGCGCCATGGCATCCGCCCTGCCCATAGTGAGGCTGCCGAACAGGCTGGTCGCTTTTTAAAGCGCGCGTTCAACATTCGCGAGGGACGCGCGCCCTATCACGTGATCCGCAAGCGTTTTGTAAACGGGGCACGCCTGACCGGCTCTCACCTGTGCATCCTCATCATCGCCATGCTCATCGCAAGCATCGGCCTCGATATCGACTCGGACATCGCCATCGTGGGCGCCATGCTCATCTGCCCGCTCATGGGCTCGGTTCTTGCCATGGCATACGGTATTGCCACGCTCGACCGCGAGATTGCCGTCGAGGCCGTCGCCGGCCTCGCGCTGCAAATGGTCTTTTGCCTGGTCACGTCCACGCTGTACTTTAAGCTCTCGCCCCTTGGCACCACCACGGCGGCCATCATCGACAACTCGACACCCACCGTATGGGACCTTGCCGTCGCGCTCGCGGGCGGCTTTGCGGGCGGCCTAGGCAACTCGCGCGATCAGGAGCCTTCGACGCTCATTGCCGGCGTAGCGGTGGCGACCGCGCTCATGCCGCCACTGTGCGCGGCGGGCTACGGCATCGCCATCGCAAGCGGGTCACTGTTTCTCTCGGCGCTTTACGAGTTTGGCATCAACGTGGTCTTTATCGCGCTGGCGGCCGAAGCCGTATTGCTTCTTTTACGTGTGCCGCTCAAGCGCGACCTCAACGGCGACGGCATTGTGACCGCCGAGGAAAATGCCGAGGTCGACGAGCTGTCGCGCAAGGTGCGCCGCCGCATTATTGTGGGCACGGTGATCTTTGCCATCCCCTGCATCGTTATGACGGCGGGGTCTATTGGCTCGGCGCAGGCCGGCGTGCAGGACGGCTACGGCGTCACCGAAACCACGCGCGAGCTTGCCGCGGTGCTGCCGGGCTTTAAAGATTACACCGTCGCCGTCGAGACCTCGGCCACCGAAGGGGACGAAGAAGGCATCGTCGAGCGCGAGATTGTCGCCCATGTGACGACAGGCGAGGCGCTTGGGGCGCACGACCGCCGTGTCGCCCGCAAACTCATCGACCTCAATGTGCCCGAGCTCGATCGCGTGGAGTTCGATGTGAAGTGATGCCGGCGCGGGATGAATGCTCACACGGACGCAAGTTACGACGAGGCGCAGACGCGATACGGACACGAGCAAATTGCGGGGTGCAGTTCACACCCGAGCCCCGCTCGCTGTTTTATTGCCGTGAATCAACTGTCCGGATCGACATCGCCAGACTCCACCGTAAACGCCGGATCGGTGCTCACAAGATAAAATCGGGTCACCTTAGTATCTCTAATTAGGTAAATCTGCCCCTGATTGCGTCGGCGCGATATATACGCAACGTGAACCGTGCCGAATTCTTCGCCGTTTTCCTTCTTTATTATCAGGATGTTGGGGTCATCCGTACGCTTAAACTGCCCGCCAACGCAGCTGCCGTCTTTGTCGACCAGTTGCCACCGATGGTTATCCTCTTCAAGAAAGGCCAGGGTTTCCAGACTCGTCTTGTCGTCCCGATAGTAACCGTCAATGGCAAACCCTTCGGAAGCGCATTCCTGCATATAGGACGTTTCTCGGCTTATAGCAAACAGCCCTGTAGCGCCCAAGAGCACAGCTAGGCAGACCACTGCAAGGGCTATCGAAATGGCACGGCGACCCATGTTAGCCCAGCCGATAGTTGCTTAACGGAGCGTGAAACATACCTGGAACCTCCGATATCAGGGGGAACGTCGCCAGCAGGCTGGCGACAACTATATGTTTCTGACATCAAACCATATGGCCGCCACTCGCGGAGGGGGCATCGGCGAACGGCGTGTTTTCATACTCCATTGGTCAAACCTGAGCGCGGCCCTACAGCTCGTACTTGTACACGCGGTAGATGTACTTTTCGGCTTCCATCTCGCAGGTGGCGATGGCCAGACCGTAGCGGTCGTCTCGTCGTTTGGCAGATAGGTCACACTGTGCTGGCCTGCGTTGAGCGAAAAATCGCCTTGGGCCTGCAGCAACTTGTCTTCAAAGCCCGAGCCGGCCCAAAAATCGGACAAGCCCACGGAAGGCTGTAGCAAGGTCATTTGCGCAACATATGTACAGCAAAAACGGGTGGTAGCCGGTACGGCTACCACCCGTTCGTCTCATATCCGGCTCGAAGTAGGCCGACTACTTCTTAATGCCGCGTCCCAGGCGCTCAGCGACCGACGCCACGGCACTCTCGTCGACCGAGCCGCAGCTCACGCAGCCATCGTGGGCACGCATCTGGCCGGTGACCTCGTCCATCGCGAGCGGCGCGACCTTCTCAAGCTTAAAGCCCTTACCGGCGCGCATGTTCTCCTTGGCCACGCTAATCATGAGCTTAATGCGGTTGAGCTGGTTGACCTCGGACGCACCGGGGTCGTAGTCCACCGCAACGATGTTGCTCTCGGGATGTTGACGGCGCAGCTCCTTAATCACGGCCTTGCCCACCACGTGGTTGGGCAGGCACGCGAAGGGCTGCGTGCAGATGATGTTGGGCGCACCGTGATCGATCAGGTCGAGCATCTCGGCCGTGAGCAGCCACCCCTCGCCCATGTTGTTGCACACCGAAAGCACCGTACGGGCCTTGTCGGCCATGGTGCCGATGCGCTCGGGTGCCTCAAAGCGGCGGGACTTCTCGAGCATCTCCTCCACCGGCGTGCGCATCCAGTCCACGAGCTTGATGAGCGCCTGCATACCAGCGCGCGTAGTGGCAGAGCTTCCCAGCTCGTCCTTCTGCAGCTCGGCGTTGCTCATGGAGTACAGGAAGAAGTCGAGCAGGCCCGGCACCACGGCCTCGCAGCCCTCGCGCTCGATAACGTCGACCACGTGGTTGTTGGCCGTGGGATGGAACTTGACAAGGATCTCGCCGACCACGCCCACGCGCGGCTTGGTGCCCTCGCCCGCAAGCGGCATGGTGTCGAACGCGCGGATGGCCTCGCGGCACAGCTTGGTGTAGTTGTGGCGGTTGAACTTGGGCGCCAACTTGCGGGCGCGCGCCATGTACTCCTCGTAGAGTGCGTTGGCGGCACCGGGCGTGGCCTCGTACGGGCGGCAACGATAGAGCATCTGCATCATGACGTCACCAAAGAGCACTGCGTAGACTGCCTGCTTAAGCAGTGCCGGCGTAATCTTAAAGCCGGGGTTGTCCTCACCGAGCGCCACGGCCGAAAGCGAGATCACCGGGATCTCGGGGTGGCCGCTCTCGCGCAGGGCCTTGCGGATGAGTGCGATGTAGTTGGTGGCACGGCAGCCGCCGCCGGTCTGGCTGATAACCACGGCCGTCTTGGACAGGTCGTACCGACCGCTCTCGATGGCCTCCATAATCTGGCCCGTCACCAGGATCGACGGATAGCAAATGTCATTGTTCACGTAGCGCAGGCCAGCCTCGACGGCATCGTGGTCGGTCGAGGGCAGCAGCTCCAAGTTGTAGCCGGCACCGCGGAACACCTCTTTGACCAGGTCAAAGTGAATCGGCGCCATCTGCGGGCACAGGATGGTGTAGCCCTCCTCGCGCATCTGCTCGGTAAAGGGTACCTTGGGCCATGCGGTCGAGGCACTCTCGCGCTGCGCCTCGAACGTATACTTGTGGCTCGCGAACGCGGGAGCGTCCGTGGAGGGCGCCACCGGCGCGGCATCGCCCTGCTCGTAGGCCTCGCCCGCGGCCGTGGCCTCGGCCAAGCGCTCGGCCTCCTGGTCCTTGAGCGCTGCCATGAGCGAGCGGATGCGAATGCGCGCGGCACCCAGGTTGGATACCTCGTCGATCTTGAGCACGGTGTAGATCTTGCCGCTGGCTTCCAGAATCTCCTGCACCTGATCGGTAGTCAGGGCGTCGAGACCGCAGCCGAAAGAGTTGAGCTGGATCAGGTCCAGGTCGTTGCGCATCGTCACAAAACGGGCGACGGCGTACAGGCGGCTGTGGTACATCCACTGGTCGACGACGCGAATCGGACGCTCGGGCTTCACGAGATGCGCGAGCGAATCCTCGGTAAAGACCGCAAAGCCAAAGCTCGAGATAAGCTCGGGCAGGGCATGGTTGATCTCGGGGTCGTTATGGTAGGGACGACCGGCGAGCACGATGCCGTGGCCGCCGTGGTCCTCGACCCACTTAAGAGCCTCCTCGCCCATGGTCTGGATATCCTCGTGGAAACGCGCATCAGCCTCAAAAGCAGCGTTGACGGCGGCATCGACCTCGGAGCGCGTGATCTTGGGACCGCGCACGCGACCGCGACCAGCCTCGGCATCGGCCACGCACCTGGTACAGACGGCGCTTGAGCTCGGTCTTATCGTGATAGGGCACAAACGGGTACAGGAACTCGATGTTCTGCTCGCGGATCTCGTCGATGTTGAGCGCCAACGCCGTGGGGTAGCTCATGACGATGGGACAGTTGTAGCAGTTGCCGGCGGTCGGATCCTCCTTGCGCTCCCAGCGCACGCACGGCATCCAAATGAAGTCGACATCGCGGTCGATAAGGTTCATCACATGGCCGTGGCTCATCTTGGCCGGATAGCACACGCTCTCGGACGGCATGGACTCGATGCCCGCCTGGTAGGTCTTTTTGCTCGACTGGTCGGACAGCTGCACGCTAAAGCCCAGGCGCGTAAAGAACGCGTGCCAGAAGGGGTAGTTCTCGTACATGTTGAGCGCGCGCGGAATGCCGACGGTACCACGCGGGGCCTCATCGGGGCTCAGCACCTCGCGGTTAAAGAGCAGCTCGTTTTTCTTTTTGAAGAGGTTGGGGGCCTCAGTCTTCTGCTTTTTGTGGCCCGCGCCCTTCTCGCAGCGGTTGCCGGTAATGAAGCGCCTGCCGCCGCCAAAGTCGTTGACGGTAAGCTGGCAGTTGTTGGAGCAACGGCCGCAGCGGACGTGTTTTTGCGTCACGGTGAGGTGCGCGATGTCCTCGGCCGAAAGGATGGTCGAGGTGCCGTCGGCGCCGGCGCGATCGCGGGCGAGCAAGGCCGCACCGTAAGCGCCCATACAGCCGGCGATGTCGGGGCGCACGGCATGCACGCCGGTGAGCTGCTCAAACGCGCGCAGCGTGGCATCGGACATAAAGGTGCCGCCCTGGACGATCACCTGGCTGCCGATCTCCTTGGGGTCGCGCAGCTTAATGACCTTGAACAGGGCATTTTTGATGACGGAATAGGACAGGCCGGCCGCGATGTCGCCCACCGTGGCGCCTTCCTTTTGTGCCTGTTTGAC
>CAUBWQ010000059.1 GCA_958439775.1 uncultured Collinsella sp.
TGGTCTCGGAGCAGGACGACCTGCTCGACGAGGAAAAGCGCATGATCCACGAGATCTTCGACCTGGGCGACACCGTGGCTCGCGAGGTCATGGTCCCGCGCGTGGACACCACCATGTGCGAGGACGACGAGACGGTCGCCGACGTGCTGTCCACCATGCGCCAGACCGGCTTCAGCCGCATCCCGGTCTATCACGAGGATCCCGACAACGTCGCCGGCATCGCGCACATCAAGGACCTGATTCAGCCCGCGCTCGACGGCAAGGGCGACCAGCCCATCTCCAGCTATTTGCGCGACGCCACCTTTGTGCCCGACACCAAGGACATCCTGCCGCTGCTGTCCGAGATGCAGACCTCGCACGACCAAATCGTGGTCGTCGTGGACGAGTACGGCGGCACGGCCGGCATCATCACCATCGAGGACATCGTCGAGGAGATCGTGGGCGAGATCGAGGACGAGTTCGACCCCGACAACAAGTATCTCACGCGCCTTTCGCGCCGCGAGTGGCTCGTCGATGGGCGTTTTTCGTGCGATGACGCGATTGAGCTTGGTTGGCCGCTCGAGGAAAGCGATGATTATGAGACCATCGCCGGCTGGATTTTGGAGCTTTGCGACTCGGTGCCCGATATCGGAGAGGTGTTTGAGGTCGCAGGGTACAAGTTCAAGGTACAGTCGATGCGTGGCCAGCGCATCTCGCTCATTCGCGTGATCGCTCCGGCCGAAACCGATAAGAAGGATTCCGAGTCCTCGGCAGAGAAGCCGGCGGCGTCGGGTGCGGGCTCTGCGGATCCGCACGATGGCGACGAGTAGGGCAAGGACGAGTAGGGGAGAGTTATGGCAGGCCTGTTCAACATCCTTAAGGTCACCGTCAGCGAGGACAAGATTTGCGCGCATGTGCTGGTGAACCCCGGCATGCCGCTCATGACCTCGGAGGATATCGAGGCCACGGCGCGCGTGTACTACCTGGTGCCGGCGATTGCCAAGCACCTGTGCCTGGGCGATTCGGGTCGCGAGTTCCAGGACTGCATGGGCCAGACCGAGCTTTGCCACCTGCTGGAGCACGTGACGGTCGAGCTCATGAACGAGACCGGTCTTGCCGGCAGCATCTCGTGCGGTCGCACGCGCGTGAGCGAGCATGACGAGCGCGTCTTTGAGGTTGAGCTTTCGTGCCCCGATGATGCGCTGGCCATTGGCGCGCTGTCTTCGGCCACCTTTATGATGGACTGGGCGTACCTACATGCCGACCAGCCGGCCCCCGACGTGGAAGGCACGGTTGCGGGCCTGCGCAACCTGGTGCTGGGCATGCGTGCCGAGGCCGAGGGCAAGGACCCGCACGAGGCCGTTGCCGCTGCGAACGGCGAGGACGCGCCCGAGGACGCGCCCGAGGGCGACGCTCTTGCCGACGCCGACACTGAGCCCGTTGCCGAGGCGCCTGCCGAGCCCGAGCCTGCGGAGCCCCAAGGCGTCCCGAGCTTTGACGACGAGCCGCAGATGCCAATCGATACCGAGGGTGCGGTCGCCGAGAACCACGAGGCCCCCGCGGCCGTCTTTGGCGGTGCGGCAACGGCTCCGTCCGGCTCGGCGCACGAGGGCAACCTGCCGCTCGTCGATGGCGCCGGCGAGGACCCGGCCGCCACGGTGGCCATGCCTGCCATGCCGCAGGAGTAGGTTCACTCGCTTACCACCATCATGTACCTGCGCTTTTACCGTACGCAGATGAGCGCGACGGCAAGTGTTGCGCTGCGGGTATAATGGACAGCATTCAAACGGTGGGCATCGAGGTGCCCGCAGGAGAGGAATGATCATGGGAAAGACTTTCAGCTTTGTCTCCGGTGCGCTCTTTGGTGCTGCCGCCGGCGCTATCATCGGCGTTGCTCTGGCCCCGCGCTCGGGTGCCGAGACCCGCGCCATGGCCGCCGATATCGCCAACGATGCCTGGGACAACATGCGTGACACCTACGAGCACAGTGCCGAGGAAGCTCGTGCCGCGGTCAACGACTTTGGTCCGATGGTCGACGCAAAGACCGATGACCTGCGCGCCAAGGTCGACCTGGCCCGCGAGCGCATGGAGCAGCTTCGCGAGCAGCTCAACGACGCCATCTCGGGCGGCAACGTGACGCCCGCTGCCGACGTCGTGGTCGAGAACGTCACCGAGGCCGGCGCCGAGGCCACGGAGCCCTCGACCGAGGCATAATGCGCGCAGGGGATTTTGTCGGCGTCAAGGTTTATCGTAAGCCTGCCGAAGACAAGCGCACCAAAAAGGACGGCACGCCGCGCAGCCCTAAGAAGCTCGGCAAGATTCACTTTCCCGTCTTTACCCCGGGCGGCACGCGCGTGGTGGGCTTTATGGTTCGCCAGTCCGATATCGCGGGCATGATCGAGCGCCCCGACCGGTTTGTGGCGCTCGATGCCATCGGCGTCTATGAGGGCGCTGTCGCGGTCGACGACGTCAAGGGCACCTACGATGCCGCCGCGGCCAAGCGCCTCGATATTAACCTGGACGATTGCATCATCTGGGTTGGCATGGACGTGCGCACGGAATCGGGCGATGTCGTGGGCTACTGCTCGGACGTTGAGTTCAAGCCGCGCTCGGGCATTGTGCAGACGTTCTATGTGACCGCCAGCGCCGCATCGAGCATGTTGGTGGGCGACACGCAGGTGCCGCCGAAGATGCTGCGCGGCTACGAGAACGGCGCGATGATTGTCTCGGACGAGGTCAAGACGCTTGGGTATTCGGGCGGCGCGGCCGCTAAGGCTGCCGAGGCCAGTGTCGTGGTGGGCGATAAGGTCAAGAAGGGCGCCAAGGTGCTCGATGACAAGGGGTCGGTCGCCGTGGACAAGGGCAGCCGCGCACTGGGCAAGCAGCTCGGCAAGACGCGCGGTATGTTCAAGGCCTTTAAGGACGAATATCAAAAGGCGAGCGGGGGCTCGTCAAAAGCTAGCAAATAGCGACGTACCAAATGATGGGAGGCGAGCCGGAGACATGTTGCTCCGGCTCGCTGTGTTTATGGGGGAGGGCACATGCGCCAAAACGGATCTAACTTAAACGGGCCCTCGGGTGCGCGTCCGACGGCGCGCCGCGACCTGGGGCAGCTGCCCAGCGGCCAGCGTCGACGTCGCCGTAAGCCCGGCGCGATGTACCTCAACCATAGCCGCGGCTTTAGCGACCGCAGCGCTCGCATCGGCAACAGCCGCACACCCCGTCGTTCGTCTCGCCTGCCCTACGCGCTTATCGCCGTGGGTTGCGCGCTCGTGCTGTTTATCGCTGCCGTCGTGGGCTACGTCAACCGCAGCGTGGACGTGGAGCTCAACGGCCAGAAGACCGCGGTGCGCGTGGGCTCTACGCTGCAGAATCTCATCGACGAACAGGATTTGACTGGCACCTACGACGCAGGCGACCTGCTGGCCGTTGATGACAGCGTGCTCAAGCGCCATGGGGGCGAAAAGCTGTCGGTGAAGGTCGACGGCAAGCGCGTGAAGCAGGGCAAATGGGATAGCCGCGAACTCGAGGGCGGCGAGAAGGTGACGGTCAAGGATGGCCGTAACACCTACGAGAAGCACGAGGTTCAGGCTACGGTTATCGAGCCCAAGTTCAAGGTCGAGGGCACGGGCGCTATCGAGTATGTGCAGACGTGGGGTGCCCAGGGCCGCTCCGAGGTGTGGGTTGGTGAGCAATCGGGCAAGACGCAGGACCGCGGCGAGGTCGTGCCCGCCACCGATTGCGGCGCCCAAGGGCAACAAAAAGTACGTGGCGCTGACGTTTGACGAGGGTCCGAGCGGCGCCACCAAACAGATCTTGCAGGTGCTCAAGGAAAAGGGCGTCACCGCGACGTTCTTCCTTTCGGGCGATGCGGCCGAGGCCTCGCCTGCCACGGCCAAGGCGATTGTTGATGCCGGGTGCGAGATCGGATCCAACAGCTACAGCGACGATTCGCTCAAGGGTCAGGACCGTGAGGCGGTACGCGAACAGATCACGAAAGGCACCGATGCGATTAAGTCGGCGACCGGCGTGAAGACGATGCTACTGCGTGCTCCCTACGCTGCCTTTGACGAGCAAAACTGGATTGATGCGATGGACCTGGTCTCCGCCGTGGTCTCGTGGAATATTGACTCGGGCGACTGGCTGCTCAACGGTGCCGACGAGCAAGTCTCGACGGTGCTCGATTCGGTGACGCCGGGCAATATCGTGCTGCTCACCGATAGAGACGAATGCGCCGAGCAGACACTCGAGGCGCTGCCGCAGATTATCGACGGCCTCATTGCCGACGGCTACAAGATCGTGACGCTCAGCGACCTGGTCAAGACGGACACGGCATTGAGTAAAAAGCTCACCTCGCTCACCAAGGTTTCCATGCCCAAAAACGCCGTGTTCCCCCAACTCCCCGAGGACGACGACACCACAGAGTAGTCATTGGGGACGTGCTTAAACGACTGGTCGTTTAGGGCGGTCTTAATCGCTTTGTCCCACCGTGCTCATCTGGCTCTATGTCACGGATACGTCAGCGTTTGGTATGCCTGCGATGTGCAGCGCATAAATTCGGTGCCGCAGTGCGATGCTGATGCTATAGTTACTGCGGTTAATGAGGGTCAAGAGAAAGGTTACAGGTGAAATCCAAACCTCGACCATACAGTCGATGACCCCATGCAGGTGCTTTCTGCGCGTGCACGGGGTGTGAGTGCCGAGCGGTGTGCCGCCCGCGCATGCGTATACATATCTAAAAGTCCACGGATTGCGTGCCGGCATGGTCGCGCGGTCCGCAGGAATAATGATGGGGAGCACCATTGAATTATCTGAGTGAGATGCTCAAATTGCCGGTCTTGGACGTCGACGGCGAAAAGCTCGGCGTGGTTAACGATTTTGGCATTGCAACCGGCGAAGTTTTTCCGCACGTGACGTCGCTCGCGTTCCGCGGTCCCGGCAAGACGCCGTTTATGATCAGCTGGCGCAAATGGGTCGACCGTATCGACGAGACGGGCGTACACCTTAAGACGTCGGCCACCGAAATCCGTTTTTCGTACCTGCAGCCGACCGAACTCTTGCTTGCCCGCGACGTGCTTAACAAGCAGATTGTCGACACGCAGGGCATGAAGGTCGTGCGCGTAAACGACATCAAGTTTTCCATGTCGGGCGAAAATCAGCTGCGCCTGCTGGGTGCCGAAGTTGGTGCCCGCGGTCTGCTGCGCGCGATCAGCCCCACACTTGAGCATGTCGTCGAGGGCTTTATGAAACACCTGGGTATGCCGCTCAGCGAGGACATTATCGCCTGGTCTTACATGGACCTGCTCGACCGTTCGACTAAGAACATCCAGCTCTCGGTGTCGCACAAGACGCTTGGCGAGCTGCATCCTGCCGACATTGCCGACATCATCGAGCAGCTCGACCCGCGCCTGCGTGCGCAGGTGTTCGCGCAGCTCGACACCGCCCAGGCCGCCGAGGCCATCTCGGAGTTCGATGACGACGAGCTCATGACCGAGATGCTCGAGGGCCTGTCCGATACGGACGCATCGTCGATGCTTGCCATGATGGACCCGGACGACGCTGCCGACCTGATCGATGAGCTCGATTATGAGAAGGCCGAGAAGCTCCTGCGCCTGATGGGCGTCAAGGAGGAGAAGGCGATTCGTAACCTGCTGGGCTATGAGGACAACACCGCCGGCCGCATCATGACCTCGGAGTTTGTCTCGCTGCCCGCCACGGCGACGGTCGGCGATGCCATCGAGGCGATTCGCAAACTCGATGAGGACTTCGAGAGCGTCTATTACGTCTATACCGAGGATCCGAGCGGCATGCTGACGGGCGTGCTCTCGCTGCGCACGCTGATCGTGGCCGACCGCGACGCCACGCTGGGCCAGCTCGCCTATCGCGATCTGGTCTATGTGTCGCCCGACGAGGACCAGGAAGACGTGACGGACGAGATGACCAAGTACGACCTGGTTGCCATCCCTGTCTGCGACGAGAACCGTCATATCCTGGGTATCGTGACCTTCGACGACGCCATGGACGTTATCGCCGAGGAGCATCAGGAGGACCTGCAGATCGCCGGTGTCGGTTCGGGCGATAGCGCGTCGGACGACTCGACGAACGTGCTCAGCTGGTTCGTGCATCGTCAGTACTGGGTCGTCGTGTGGGGCATCGCCTCGTGCATTATGGCGACGGTGCTGGGGACGG
>CAUBWQ010000060.1 GCA_958439775.1 uncultured Collinsella sp.
CCGTTCCCCACCAACAAGGACATGCGCGGCAAGCCCGAGCACAACGCCGAGCTCTGCATCGCCTGCGGTGCCTGCGGCGTGGCGTGCCCGGCCGATGCCATTCGCATGGACACCGACCTTGCGGCCGATACCATCACCTGGTCGATCGACTACGGCCGCTGCATCTTTTGCGGCCGCTGTGAGGAAGCCTGCCCCATGGAGGCCATCAAGCTCACCGAGGAGTTTGAGCTGGCCGTCATGAGCAAGGACGACCTCACCAGCAAGAGCGTCTACACGCTCGAGCACTGCTCGCGTTGCGGCAAGCCGTTTGCCCCGCACAAGGAGATCGACTACGCCAAGCGCCTGCTGCAAAAGGCCGGCGGCATGGAGGCCGAGCAGGCCGCCCGTACCGTCGGTATGTGCCAGGAGTGCAAGCGCGAGCTCGACGCCCTGCGCGCCGCCTCGGCCGTAAAGACCGGCAACGCGCACGGCATGGCTGCCAACGAGACACTTGTGTCCGGTGAGCCCCAGGGCCCCGGCATGGAGTATCTGGGCGGCCACGGCGTGAACCCGGAGTATATCGACCGCGAGCTCAACCCCGATGCGCCCGAGATTCCCGCCGGTCCTGCGCCGGTCGAGGGCATCATCATGGATTTTGATACGAAGGAGGAGTAACCATGGACGAACCCACGCTTTTGCCCGAGCGGCTTCAGTACCGCCCGACCAAGATCGAGCTCGACGAGAGCATCGAGAAGGCCAAGGCGACCCTTCTTAAGAAGATCAAGCGCTCGGTGTACGTCTACCGTGTTGACTGCGGCGGCTGCAACGGCTGCGAGATCGAGATCTTCGGTTCCATCACGCCCGTCTTCGACGTCGAGCGCTTTGGCATCAAGGTCGTGCCCTCGCCCCGTCATGCCGATGTGCTGCTGTACACCGGCGCCGTGACGCGTGCCATGCGCATGCCGGCCCTGCGCGCCTTTGAGGCCGCACCCGATCCCAAGATCGTGGTGTCCTATGGCGCGTGCGGCTGCACCGGCGGCATCTTCTACGACAACTACTGCGTCTGGGGCGGCACGGATAAGATTCTGCCGGTCGACGTCTACATCCCCGGCTGCCCGCCCAGCCCCGCGCAGACCGTCTACGGCTTTGCCATGGCACTTGGCCTGCTGGACCAAAAGCTCCATGCCGAGACCACGGTGGAGGCTGCCGGCGAGCAGGCCGATATCCTGCACCCCGGCGTGCCGTACAAGCTGCGCGTTGCCATCGAGCGCGAGGCTCGCGCCATGAGCGGCTACCGTTACGGCCGCGACCTGGCCAACGAGTTTATGGATACGCTCGAGGACGCGCCCAAGGGTGATATCCGAGGTGCCATGGCGCTGCTCATCGACAAGCAGGACGATCCGCGCCGCGTTGAGGTCTACTCGGCGCTGCAGGATCTGGTGCTGGCCGGAGGTCACTAGATGGAGCTCACGGACCGCTCTGGTTACTTTGCGGGTCCCGGCATGCTCGGCGGCTCTTTTGGCGATGCCTCGCGCGCAAGCGACGAGGCCGCCGAGGGCGTCGCCGACCCCTGCCTGGGCCATGCGCCCGACCAGGTGGTCTTTTACGAGCTCACGCGTAAGTTTGTCGAGACCGAGGAAGACGTTCCCCAGGAGGCCTGCGACGTGCTGTACTACACGCTCGCCGTGGGCCACCACACCGGCGTGCTCGACTGCTTTGAGCCGCGCCTGTCGGTGCCGGTGGATGTGTTCTATTCGCTCGTCGATGCGTTGCCGGAGGGGGAGGCCAAGACCAAGTTCGAGGCCATCCGCTCCTTGGGCGAGTGCCAGCTCGACAAGGCGGCGGTGCCGTCGCTGCTCGAGGCCTGCGATGCGCTGCTCGACGAGCGAGGTTTTCGCGGTTCGGCCAAGGCCGGCATCTCGGTGTTCGACGACGACTTTGGCCTGCATGCCCAGCAGGTCGCGTTCTTAATGAAGTTTCGCGATCTGGTTGAGCGCGTGCGCGATGTTTCGGGTGTGTATCTGACGGGAAGGTTGCAGTAATGGGTCGCGTTGTGGATGGTCGTGTGAACGGCGCCCCGTTTGCGGGTATCGTGCTCACGGCGGGAAGCGTGCTGCGTGCCGACGATGCCGCCGGCCCCGTGCTCTCCAAAAAGATGGAGGACGCGCCTCTTGCCGGCTGGTACACCATCGATGGCGGTCAGACGCCCGAGGATGACATCATCGAGGTCAAGCGCGAGCGTCCGCCGCGTTTGGTTTTGGTCGATGCCGCCGACATGGCGCTGCCCGTCGGCGCCATCCGCTTGCTCGACAAACGTGACGTGGCCCGCAAGTCGATGTTCACCACGCATTCGCTTCCCTTGTCGATTCTGATCGAGGAGATTGAGCAATCGTGCGAAGATATCGTCTTCATTGGGATTCAGCCGGGCGATACGGAGTTCTATAACCCCATGTCCCCGGAGGTCTTCGAGGCCGTCGACGCCGTGTACGACGCCGTGGCCGCCAACGACTTTTCCCACTTTGTCCGCTTGGGGCAGGAGCTGTAGGAGCACTTGTTCCATTCTGTTAGGAAAGAAGTGATTGACATGGCAGATTCCAAGGTGGAGTATCCCACTCCCGATTGCCTGGCGCCCGCCGCGATCGAGGCCAAGACCGAGGCCGCCGGCGTGACCAAGGCCAACCTGCCGGTCGCAAAGGCCTTTCTGTTGGCAATGTTCGCCGGTGCGTTTATCGCCTTCGGCGGCCTGTTCTTTACCGTGTTTTTGAGCGACAGTACGCTGGGCTGGGGTGCCCAGCGCGTCGTGGGCGGTCTGTGCTTTTGCCTGGGCCTGGTGCTGGTGCTGGTGTGCGGCGCCGAGCTGTTTACCGGCAATTCGCTTATGGTCTGCGCGCTCAAGAGCAAAAAGATCACGCTGGTCCAGATGCTTAAGGCCTGGGTCGTCGTGTGGGTCGGCAATTTTGTCGGTGCTCTGTTCATCGTCTTTTTGGTGTACATGGCCGGCATCTATAAGCTCAACGGCGAGGCGGTCGCCAACTCCATGGTGAGCGTCGCCGCCGGCAAGGTGACGGTCGACTGGGTGACGATCTTCTTCCGCGGCATCCTGTGCAACATCTTTGTGTGCCTGGCCGTGTGGATTGGCACTGCGGGTAAGACCGTAGTCGATAAGGTTGTGGGCATTTTGCTGCCCATCGCCGCCTTTGTGGCCTGCGGTTTTGAGCACTGCGTTGCCAACATGTACTTTTTGCCCATGGGTGCCGTGATGCACGCGTGCGGCTATGGTGCCAAGGTTGCCGGGGCCGATGCGCTCAACGTCGCGGGTATTGCGTTTAATCTATCCGCCGCCACGCTGGGCAACATCGTGGGCGGCGCGGTTCTGGTCGCGCTCGGCTACTGGTTTATCTACGCCAAGAAGTCCGAGGCGTAAGATACCGTCTGTTTGACGTTGGGCCTCCCGCGGGGCGTTGCCGTGCGGGAGGCTTTTTTGGCCTGGGGCTCGTTCCCGGGCTGTTGGCCTGTTGTGTTTGGCTTGTGAAAGGGGTAATCGAGATGGCATCTGCTGTGAAGCGTGACGGTCGCGCCGTGGTGACCACATGCGGGGGATGCTATGCCGATTGCGCCTTTGCGGCACGAGATGAGGACGGTCGCGTGGCGGCCGAGTTGCCGGTGCCAGGGCATCCGTGCGCGGCGCGTGCCCTGTGTGCCCGCGGACGGCATCGCCTGGCAATGCCGTTTGACGAGCGCGACCGCATTGTGCACCCCATGCGCCGACGAGCTGATGGCTCGGGGTTCGATGTGATTTCGTGGGACGAGGCGTTTGCCCAGATTGCCGAGCGCCTTTTGGGGATTGTTGACGGGCATGGTCCGCGCGCGCTGGGCATGACGCTCGGCGTGCCCTCGTTCGACCGTTACTGGGCGTATCGTTTTATGCATGCGCTGGGCTCGCCCAACGTATACGGTGCCGACGGCGCCTGCGAGGTAAGCAGACTTACCGGCTGGGAGCACAGTCTGGGCTACAGCCCCGCCTCCGACCTGGCGCATACCGAATGCATCATGTATTTGGGACGTTCCATTGTCGATTCGTCGACGATGGGGGCCGTTGATGCGCTCAACGATGCGCGCCGGCGCGGGGCGAAAATCATCGTGGTTGACCCCCGGCGCAGTGGCTCGGCTGCGCTTGCCGACCGCTGGCTGCGCGTGCGTCCGGGATGCGATCTGGCGCTGCTGCTGGGTATCGCACATGTGCTGATAGCCGATGGCTTGTACGACCACGAGTTCGTGACCAGCTATACCACGGGTTTTGACGAGCTGGCGCAGGCGGCTGCTGTTTGGACGCCTGAGTGGGCCGAGTCGATGTGCGACGTGCCGGCCGCAGAGATTGTCGCCACGGCGCGCGATCTAGCTGCCGCCGCGCCTGCCGCTGTGGTGGATGCGGGCTTTCATGGCGGCATCGGTATTGCGTATGCCAATAGCACCCAGACCGCACGCGCTATCTGCTTGGTCGATGTGCTGCTGGGCTGTATTGGACATGCGGGTGGCGCGCTCAATCCGCCCACACCGCTTTCACTGGGCGACCTCGATCCCACGCGCTTTGCGACGCCGCCGGTGCCGCGTGGGCCCAAGCTAGGGTCCGAGCGCTATCCACTGGTCGATCCGGTGCGCGGCCTGTGCACGACCATCGGTCAGTCGATTCTTGCCGGCGATTTGCGTGGGCTCATCGTCTATGCCAGTAACCCCGGTGCGGGCTATGGCAATGCACAGGCTTGGTTGAGTATTTTGCAGCAGCTCGACTTGCTCGTGACGATTGATATTCGCTGGTCCGAGACGGCGCGCGCTTCCGACTTCGTGCTGCCCGATGTGACGTATCTGGAGGCTGACCGCGGCGTGGGAACGGTGACAGGCGCCAACGATGCGCGCGTGTTCTACCGCAACGCCGTGCTGCCTGTGCAGCATGACGACACGCGTCCCGGTCGGGAGATTTTTGCCGGTCTGGCGCAGACGTGTGGCGTGGGCGAGTACTTCCAGTTTACGTCTGACGATCTGGCGGCTGCCCAGGTGGCGTCGTTTGGAATCGATCTGGACGAGCTCAAGGAGCGAGGCTGGGCCGATACGGGCGTGGCGCTGCCGTCGCGCACGGGTGAGCCGGCGATTCCCTTGGATGGCGGCAAAATTGCGCTGGCAAGCGACGTATGGGAACGAGCCGGCCTGGGTCGTGTACCCAACTGGATCGCTCCCATGGTGGAGCCTGGCCCGGGGATGTTTCGCCTCATTAGCGGCAACCGTCCCTTTGAGTCGCATACCTCGCGAAGGCTTGCAGCCCAAGGTGCCGCCGAGGCTGGGTCGGACCTGGATGCCGTGCAGATGAATGCCGATGCTGCTGCGCACATGGGTATCGCCGATGGCGAGGTCGTCGAGCTTGTGAGCGACATGGGCCGCGACCGCGTGCGCGTGGAGACGACGCCGTATCTGCATCCGGCGTGCATCTTTACGTCGGCCGCTCCCGGTGGGCGTTCGTTTGGCACCGGCGCGGATGGCGCCCAAGCGCTCGGCGTCGGCCCGCTCGACCATACGCCGCTGCGCTGGGACCCGTTGACGGGTGCCGCGCTCACCCAGGAAAACGCCGTTCGCGTGGAAAAGATCGCGGCGCGCGAGGATAATAGCTATTGATTGACTCAGCCGATCGAATTGGCTGATAGTTTGACGTTCGAACGATTGATTCACCTTTGGTTTTGAAAGGCCGCACATGAGCGATAGCCAGAACATGTCCGATGAGGTGCGCGCCCGCCTGCGCGCCATTCCCTCCGTCAACGAGCTGCTTGCCGAGTGGCCGGTAGTGAAGGCGGCGGGGGAGACCTGCGACGCGGTGGTACATGCCGCCGTCACGGCCGAGCTCGACGAGGAGCGCGCCGCCATTCGCGCCGGCGCCGCCCCGCGCTCCAAGCGCGACCTGGCTTCGGCCATCGAGTGGCGTGCGCACCGCTCCGCGCTGCCGAGCCTGCGTCCCGCAGTCAACGCCACGGGTGTGGTTATCCATACCAACCTGGGTCGAGCCCCGCTCGCGGAGTCGGCCGCCAAGGCCGTGGCCGAGGTTGCGCGCGGGTATAGCACGCTCGAGTACAGCGTCGACACCTGTTCGCGCGGGTCGCGCAAGGAGCACGCCGCGCAACTGATTCGCTCGCTCA
>CAUBWQ010000061.1 GCA_958439775.1 uncultured Collinsella sp.
CAAGGGGTGACGCCAAGGGGCGTCAAAAAGGAAAGGAGGGGAACAATGGCGGACAAGAATGCAGAAGTTGCAGTCGAGGATAACGGCGGCATGAAGAAAACGCTTTCGCTCTGGAACTTCTTCACCATCGGCTTCGGTGCCATCATCGGTACCGGTTGGGTTCTGCAGGTCGGCGACTGGATGGTCGTGGGCGGCGGTCCCGTTCCCGCTATGATCGCATTCCTCTTGGGTGCAATCTTCCTCGTACCCGTCGGAGCTGTTTTCGGTGAGCTCACGGCTGCTATCCCCATCTCGGGCGGCATCGTCGAGTATGTCGATCGTAGCTTTGGTCGTACGCTGAGCTACATCACCGGATGGCTTTTGGCCCTGGGCAACGGCATCCTGTGCCCGTGGGAGGCCATCGCCATTTCGACCCTCGTGTCCGAGATGTTCGGCAGCCTGCCCGGCCTTGAGTGGCTGCGCGCCGTCAAGCTCTACACCATACTGGGGGCCGACGTCTACCTATTCCCGACGCTGATCGCACTCGGCTTTGCAGCCTACGTCATCTTCCTCAACTTCCGCGGTGCCAGCTCGGCTGCCAAGCTTCAGGCCTTCCTGACCAAGGCCCTGCTCTGCGGCATGCTGCTCGCCATGGGCGTCTCGCTGTTCACCGGCTCGCCGGACAACGCCATGCCCGTGTTCTCCCAGGTCGCCGGCGCTGGCGGCGGCAAGGCCGCTACCGAGAGCACCAGCCTGTTCGCCGGCATCGTGTCAGTCCTGGTTCTGACCCCGTTCTTCTACGCCGGCTTCGACACTATTCCTCAGCAGGCTGAGGAAGCAGCCGAGGGCCTCAACTGGAACAAGTTCGGCAAGATCATCTCCCTGGCCCTGCTGGCCGCCGGCGGCTTCTACATGGTCTGCATCTACTCGTTCGGCACCATCCTCGACTGGCATGAGTTTGTTAAGAGCCCGGTTCCCGCGCTTGCCTGCCTCAAGGGCATCAACATGCTCCTGTACCTGGCCATGCTCGTCATCGCCACGCTTGGACCCATGGGCCCGATGAACTCCTTCTACGGCGCCACGAGCCGCATCATGCTCGCCATGGGCCGCAAGGGCCAGCTGCCCGAGCAGTTCGCCGAGGTCGACCCCAAGTCCGGCGCTCCCAAGCTTGCCTGCGTCGTTCTGGGCGTCATCACCGTCGTCGGTCCGTTCCTGGGCAAGAACATGCTCATCCCTCTGACCAACGTGTCGGCTCTCGCCTTCATCTTCTCCTGCGGCATGGTCGCCCTCGCTTGCCTGCGCATGCGCTTCACCGAGCCCGACCTGCCTCGTCCCTACGAGGTGCCCGGCGGCAAGTTTGGCATCGGCCTCGCTATCGCTGCCTGTGCCATCATCATCGGCCTGCTCGTGATCCCGTTCTCTCCCGCCTCCCTCAACATGGTGGAGTGGAGCATCGTGATCGGCTGGTTGGCTATTGGCTTGGCCCTCATGGCTTTCACCAATTCCCGCAAAAAGTAACGCCGAGCCGGGGCGGACCAGGTGCGCGGGACCCTCTCTTCCGCGCACCGAACCCGGCATCACTTGGGTAGCTTTGTGAGGCCGCAACCCAACACGGCCTCGCCCACATATATGGATCCATAAGGAGGAACCATGTCCACTAAGTATGCAATCGTTGGCGGCAAGCTCATCGACGGTACCGGTGCCGAGCCGGTCGAGAACTCCCTCGTTCTCGTCGACGACAACGGCAAGATCGAGTACGCCGGCGCCATGCAGGACCTTCCCGAGGGCGTTGAGGTCATCGACGCCGCCGGCAAGACCGTCCTTCCTGGCCTGATCGACACCCACCTGCACTTCTCGGGCAACTTGACCGATGATGACACCGACTGGGTCATGCAGCCGCTCCTCGAGAAGCAGGCCGTCGCCGTCAAGCAGGCCTACGACTGCCTCACCCACGGCCTCACCACCGTCTGCGAGATCGGCCGCTTTGGTATCCAGATCCGTGACTGCATCGACAAGGGCGTCTTCAAGGGTCCGCGCGTTCTGGCCACCGGCCTTGGCTTCTGCCGCGTTGCCGGCCACGGCGACTCTCACCACTGCAGCCAAGAGCTCAACAAGGAATCGCACCCCTGGGGCGATCAGGTCGACGGTCCTTGGGATCTGCGCAAGGCCGTCCGTCGTCGCCTGCGCGAGAACCCCGATGCCATCAAGATCTGGGCTACCGGTGGCGGCATCTGGCGCTGGGACTCCGGCCGCGACCAGCACTACTGCTCCGAGGAGATTCAGGCCGTGGTCGAAGAGGCAAAGATGGTCGGCATCCCCGTGTGGAGCCACTGCTACAACAACCACGCCGCTGCCTACGATTCCGTTCGCTTTGGCTGCGAGCAGCTGATTCACGGCTTCGATATCGATGAGCGCACCATGGACCTCATGGCCGAGCAGGGCACCTTCTTCACCCCGACGATCGCCTTCCTGCCCACCTGGTACGCCACCTATCCGCCCGTCTACGTCCCCGAGCTGCACGACAAGTACGAGGGCACCCTGGTCGAGAAGGAGCTGCAGCGCAACTACGACTGCCTGCGCGAGGCCAAGAAGCGCGGCGTCGTCATGACGATCGGCTCCGACTCCTTCTCCTTCGTCACCCCGTACGGCACTTGCTCCATCGAGGAGATGTACGAGTTCGTCGACAAGATCGGCTTCACTCCGGTCGAGACCATCACCTGCGCCACCCTCAACGGTGCCAAGATGTGCCACATCGAGGACGAGACCGGTTCCATCGAGGCCGGCAAGTGCGCCGACCTGCTGGTCGTCAACGGTGACGTCGCCGCCGACATCCACGTGCTCAACACCGACAACATGGACGTCATCATGAAGGACGGCTGGATTGTCGAGGGCGGCACCTTCGGCGAGGCAAACAAGTACAGCGCCTAAGCTACCGTTCATCGATGGCTTGATGTAAAACACAGTATTTGATTGCATAATGCAATGGAGAGGGTCGCTTGCGGCCCTCTTTATTGCTATGGGGTGCGTCAGTAAGAAGGAGATGACGGTGGATCTCAATAGGCTGATTCTGGGCAAGAGCTACAACTCTACCAAGGTCTTTCGTACCGCTCAGCATGTGGTTCAAGCCATCTTGCTCGGTATTGTCGTTCCGCTGCTTATCCTGCTGCTCATCTGGGATCTAACCGATAATCCCAATCCCGTTCCGGCCGTTGTCGTCATTGCCGGCTTGGTCATGCTGTGCTTCTTCTTCTCGTACGTCTTTGTCGTTCCCGACGACCTCACATCGAGCGCAACCGACCGCACGCTCGCCATCGCGTCGAAAATATTCGCCTACACGTCGCGCGGCCTTACGCCCGAAGCTGCCCTGGGCGCCTCTAAGATCATCCTGTCCGAAACTATCGCCTCTGCCATCTGCTTTACCGACGGCAAACAGGTGCTGGCGAGCTGGGGCGAGGACTCGGCAAAATGCCCCGCGGGCACCCCGGTGGTACTGCGGACTACGCTCAACGTGATCAACAGCGGTGAGCAAAGCGTGTTCTCGCGCGATGCCTCGACCGAGACGGGCGGCTACTTTCCGCGCCTGCGCGCCGGTATTGTCGCACCGCTTACCGTGCGCGGGCATTGCGTGGGCACGCTCGAGCTGTATTATCCCCGTCTGAGCAGCATCGATATGCGCCAGACGGCGCTTGCCTCGGGCTTTGCCGACCTCATTTCCACGCAGCTTGCGAGCTTTGAGCTCGAGCGCCAGGACGAGCTTACGGCCCGCGTGGAGCTGCGCGCCTTGCAATCGCAGGTCGATCCTCATTTTCTGTTTAACACCATCAGCACCATCGTGTCGCTCGTGCGTACCGAGCCGGACAAGGCCAGGTCGCTGCTGATCGACTTTTCCAATTACTACCGTCAGACGCTTTCTGATTCCGATACCCTCACAACGCTCGAGCACGAGGTGGAACAGGGTACTCGTTATATCAATCTTATGCAGGCTCGTTATGGCGACGGCCGTCTGCGCGTCTCGGTCGATATCGACTTTGAGGTGCGCGATTGCATGGTGCCGCCGTTTATCTTGCAGCCGTTGCTCGAAAACTGCATCAAGCACGCGCAGCGCGAGACCGAGCCGCTTTCTATTCATGTTAGGGCTTTCGAGACCGATGACGGTTTGGAGATCATCGTCGAGGACGATGGCATCGGTATGAGCGAAGAGGTCTGCGCGCATCTGTTTGAGCAACATCGCCGAGAGGAGCCCGAGAGCATTACCGCCGACGGCTCCGTCAAGCGAGGTTGCGGCCTGGCGCTCTTCAACGTGCTTCAGCGCATCCATTTCTTTTACGGAGAAGATTCCGGCATGCGCGTGAAGTCCCAGGAGGGCGTGGGAACGCAGGTCATCGTCGAGCTGAACGGCGAGCCGCATGAGCCGGCGCCGTTGATGGCGTAGCACGCGGTTGGATTGAGAGAAAAAGAGGGGAAGCACATATGTCCGAAGGCTGGAACATCTTGGTGGTTGATGACGAGCCTCCCATTAGGGCTGAGCTACGCTATCTGTTGGAAAAGGATACGCGTGTGGGTCAGATTGCCGAGGCGGGCAATGTCACCGAATCCGTGGAGTCGATTCTGTCGAACAAGCCCGACGTGCTGTTTTTAGACATTACCATGCCCGGTCGCTCGGGAATTGAGCTTGCCGAGACGCTGCAGAACCTAAAGACGCCGCCGGTCGTGGTGTTTGTGACGGCGTTTGCCGAATTTGCCGCCGATGCGTATAACCTCGATGCGGTCGACTATGTCGTCAAGCCGGTCGAGGACGCACGCCTGTCAAAGGCACTCGACAAGATCGAGGCAGCCTTGGGTGCCCGTCGTGTTATCCATGCTCCGCGCCAACCTTTGCGTCTGACGGTGGACCGCGGGGGCAAAGAGGTGTTCATTCCCGCCGCAGACGTCTGCTACTTTGAGGCGCGCGCCGATTTTTGCAACGCCATCTGCGCCGAGGGAACGTACCTGATCAATGAGTCGATCTCTTCGCTCGAGCGTCGCTTGGTCTCCGAGGGCTTTATTCGCGTTCATCGCAGCTATCTGGTCAATTTGGAAGACGTGCACAATGTCGAGATCGGTTCCACGGGGTTGATGGAGCTCAGGCTCGACCGCGTGAGCTCGACGGTACCGGTGTCCCGTCGTCGTGCCGCCGAGGTCAAGTCGCACCTGGGGCTTGCGTAAGAGGCTTGCGTGCCGTCGTTTACCATCGCAGGTTTGGCATGGGCGCGCGGTGGGCATAATGGGTGGCATCGAATGAAATCGAAAGGATCATTATGCCCGCGCTTATCACCCATCATCTGTTTGGCGAAGAAAGCATCGACCGTCTTCCGCAGGGCGTCATCACGTCCGATGAAGAGCGCATTGCCTTTATCTTGGGCAACCAAGGCCCCGACCCGTTTTTCTTTCACATTCTGACACCGCGTGTTTCCGACTGCACGCTGCTGGCGCAGGTCATGCATCGGTCGCGCATGTCTCGCCAGTTCGCGTGCCTGCGCGACGGCGTGTCGCATCTGCTGCCGCGCGACGCCAGCTTGGGTCGCGCCTTTGCGTTGGGCCTGCTGTCTCATTACGTGCTCGACCGCAACGCCCATCCCTTTGTCTATGAGCAGCAGTTTGGCATCGTGGAGTCCGATTCAGAGCTTGAGGATTCGAGCAGTCAGGTCCATGCCGTGATCGAGAGCGACTTGGATGTACTGATGCTGCAGCTTAAACGCGATGGCGCTACGGTCGACGATTACCCGCCGGCGGGCGAGATCGTCACCACCGATCGCATCAATCGCGTGGCCGGCGTGCTGATGAGCTATGTTGCCGGACGCGTGTACGGCATTGACATTCCGGCGGGGGAGTACGGTGCTGCCGTTGCCAATATGCAGCGACTTTACCGCGCGATTGAGCCGGCCGGCTCCGCAAAGACGCGCGCGATCTCGCTGGTTGAGGGCTTGGTGCACGACTACTCGCTGCTCGACGGCCTTGCCCATCGCGTGACGACGGAGCTGCCCGAGCGCACCGGTAACCTGGGCCATCTGGCATGGAAGAATCCCTTTACCGACGAGGTCTCGAACGAGAGTTTCCCCGAGGTCTTTGATCGCGCGCTGGTCGATTACGAGCGCACGGTCGCACGTTTTATCGAGACCGGTGACATGGATGCC